>CAXMRH010000171.1:0-6931 GCA_964196045.1 uncultured Chthoniobacterales bacterium
GACAGCGTCGACCGGCGGGGTCGACGACGTGACCAGTTCGTCCACAGGCATCAATGCAGAAGACGTCGCGGAAGCGAATATTCCTGGGCTTCAGACGTCGGACGATCCGTTGGACGTCGAGGTGTTGTCCGTTGCCGACGGATCGGTGTCGTCGCTCAGAGCAGCGGTAACCGGTGATCGGCCCGTGCTTCTCTGGTTCTGGGCGCCGCATTGACCGACGTGTCGCCGTGAGGCGGCCGATGTCGAGCAGTTTGCTCGTGAGAACAGCGAAACGGTGCAGGTGATCGGCCTCGGCGCGCAGGATAGTTTTGCGTACGCCCAAGACTTCATCGATTCCGGTGCACTTGAGACGCCGGCGATGCTCTGGGATCCCAGTTTTGCGACGTGGCAGGCCTTCAGGGTCCAGGCGAACTCGCAGATGATGGTTCTTTCCCCCGATTTAGAACAGGGCAGCAGCCTGATCTATGGGTTCGACGAAGGTCAACGAGACGCTATTCTCGAGCTGATCTCGAACCTCTGACCGCAGGCTGATCCCGACCTGGATCTTCACTCAAATGTTTCAGTTGAGTGACAAACTGTTACCGTCTTTGGGTCGGAGACCGAAAAGTCGTCTTCGAAGGATTCGAAGGTCTGGCATCGAATGTCGAAATCACGTTCACGACTCGCAGCTGCGGCCTTGGTCGCTCTGCTCGTTCCATTACTTGGTAGCGAGCGTGCTGGTGCGGTGCAAGCACAGCCCACCTTCTGCTTGGGCCTGAATGCAGAGACCGCGGAAGCCCAGGGATATCGCGTCCAGATGGGTACCGACGGCACCGACGTTCTTGTAGGGGGGAACACCACGAAGGATCTGATCATCGGCCTGGGTGGGGACGACATCTTGACTGGCGGGGGCGATAACGACGTGATCTGCGGCGGCTACGGAAACGACATCATCACCGGTGGTGCGGGGAACGACCGAGTCTCCGGTGGGCCCGGCAATGACGATGTGACCTTGGGAAGCGGAAATGACCGCGCACGGGGCGGATGGGGATCCGACCGTCTGGTTGGGGGAACCGGAAACGATGTGCTCTGGGGTAATGGCGGGAACGATCGACTCTCAGGCGAGAGTGGCTCGGACGTGATCTTCGGAAACCTCGGCGCCGATGTGATATTTGGTGGCGAAGGTCGAGATCGGCTGCTTGGCCTGAAGGGACACGACAAGATCGCTGGCGGTCCAGGAAATGATCGAATCCAAGGCGGGAAAGGCGACGACATCATCTCGGGGGATGATGGAGAAGACGTGGTGTTCGGCGGGCCGGGTGCTGACACGCTCGATGGAGACGCCGGCGACGATCGCCTCAACGGTGGAACCGGGCGCGATCGATGTGATCTCGCCGACGGCGACGAGCAACAGTTCTGTGATGTCGACTTTGACGGGACGGCAATCAATCCGACCGTTTCGAACCCTGATCCAGAGCCACAACCAGTCTCCGAGACACCTCCTCCTGGCGGTGCTGCCGTGCCTGCTGCCCAAGCGCCCCAGGGAGTGAACAAGTTCGGCTGGCCGTTGCTCACGGATGTTGGGCTCGAAGCCCTGCTCCAATGTGAATCAGGTGGCAATCACGCCATCAACACCGGCAACAGCTTCTACGGCGGCGTGCAATGGCTCCCCGCAACGTGGAACGCCGCGGCACGAGGATCTGGCTTCACGCAGTACGTCGGTGTGCTGCCACATCTCGTTCCAGCGGACGTGCAGGACGACGTCACGAGATGGTGGTGGGCGGCGACAACTCCCAACACACAATGGCCAACCTGTCATAAGCAGTCATTGCAGGCGATGAACGTTCTCGCTCCCTAGTCCAACGGAAACGGTCGACGGATCGGCTCACGCTGGCTGGGACAGCTTCGCGAACGGCAAGAAGATGCCGTCAAGTTCTTGCGCGAGTGCAGTCAGGTTCTCGGCGTGTGGAGCAGCGCAGTGCGCATCGATCAGGTATTGAACGACGGCTTTCGGCGATCCCACGACCGTGGTGCCAAAGAGTTTGACAGGCGCAGAGCGCTGCTTGGCCAGAAAAAGCGCACCATGAACCGAAGACTCCCCGCCTACCAGGTGCCGGACGGTGTCGACCCGAGCGTCGAGACCAGTGAGAAGGATCTTGGAACTTACGCCACCGATCAGGATGTCGTCCTTGGTTATCCGGACGCGGCCTCGGAGGTTCGAGGACCGAACGATGCTCACCGCGTTGTTTGCAATCACCACGTGTTCGATCGATCCGTCTGAACCGGGAACGAGGCGATTGCTAAGGACTTCGATCTTGTTGATCGCGACGCGTTCGAGGACATCCGCGGATCCGGATTCGCCGGACTCATTCGATACGGCATCGTTGTCTTCGTATTCTGATCCGTCGTCATCGGCGAAGGTCTTGGCCCCATCACTCGTCCGCTGCGCCTCGACGATGTCCGCGAGCGCCGATGGTCCAACATCCTCGTGAGGCCCCGTGGCGTTGGAGAACGTGAAATCGGATCCCCTCGCCGCCTGCCTGTCGGTGATTGGGAAGTTGACCGAAGGCCCAGTCGGGGGCGGGGGAATTTGATCGTCAGGTGACATTTCTTTGTTGACGATCGGGGAGTTCATGCCAAGAAATCGACACTTTTCTGGTGTTACTTGAGCGAAGAAATCACGCGTCTTCGATGTTCGCTATGTGTACGAGAGCATCGCCCTGGTTTCCGAGGGGATACATCGTGCGCCCGACGACGATTCCGGCCCTGCTCGCGCGAATAGTGCTGAGCCGCTTCCCGAACGCGTCGATGATCGTCCCGAGTTCCTGACGCGGGGCGACTTCGTCACCAATTTCCACTTCGAGGCGGACGACCCCACTTCGCGATGCCCGAACCCAGCGTGAACTGCGCGACTCGAGAACTGGACCCGCGTCAGGGCCGTCCCAGTCGGCCATCTCGAGATGTCGAAGAACGCCGCGCACACCGGCGACGCCGACGGCAATCACGTCGTTGTTGAACCGCAGCGCCTCGCCTCCTTCGAAGAGAAGCACCTTGGAGCCCGCCTTGGTGCCGGACTGGCGAAGGGACCCTGGCCGGTCCTTCGAATGCATCATCAACGGCGCACCGAACACCTCGGCCAGCCGCTTCGTCTCGGCGTCGTCGAGGTCCGCGCGGATCTGTGGCAAGTTCGTGCGGTTGTCGGTCGCTGTATGGAGATCGATACCGACCTCACAGTGGTTGACGATCTCGTTCATGAAAAGATTCGCGAGTCTCGCCGCCAACGACCCCTTGGCGCTCCCGGGAAATGAACGGTTCAGGTCGCGCCGGTCGGGAAGGTAACGATCGCCGGTGATGAAGCCGTGCACGTTCACCACCGGAACTGCGAGCAGCGTTCCACTAATCGTCTTGGCATCGAGGTCAGCAAGGACGCGGTTGACGATCTCGACACCATTCAGCTCGTCGCCGTGAATAGCAGCGCTGATCCACATGGTCGGCCCATCTGACGAGCCGTGGAAGACCGTGACGGGCATGGACATCTGGGCGCCCGTGATCAGCCTGGAGACCGGGAGCTCGACGTGGGCGCGCCGCCCTGCCCTGACTTCGGTTCCGCCGATGGTGAAGGGCGCTCGTTTCGCCACGATGTCTCGTTCCTTGCAGGGTTGTGGTGCGGGGTTCGCTAGGTTCAAGCTGTCCGCAGGCGCAAGCCACACCGAAGAGCAGGAGTGTAGTGAGGCTCGCGATTCTTTCCCGAGAGCCACGAAGCTATTCGACGCAGCGGCTCAAGACCGCCGCGGTCGACGCAGGCCACCAAGTTCGGATCCTCGACACGCTCCGTTTTGCCATCGATCTAAGCGGCGATGAGCCCGATCTCCACTACTCAGGCAACCAACTGTCCGACTACGACGCCATCTTGCCAAGGGTCGGTTCCTCGGTGACGTACTTCGGCACCGCGGTCGTCCGACAGTTCGAGCAGATGGACGTCTACACCCCGAACACGTCCGCCGGCATTCGCAACAGCCGCGACAAATTGCACGCCCATCAGATCCTCGCTCGACACCGGATCCGCATGCCGGCCACAACCTTCGTTCGCGACCGCCCGGACATCCTTGCGGCGATCGAACGGGTCGGCGGCGCTCCCGTCGTGATCAAGTTGCTCGAAGGTACACACGGGATCGGCGTGATGCTTGCCCCTGATCTGACCGTTGCTCAAGCCATGATCGAAACGCTCCAGGCGACAAGGCAGAACGTCCTGGTCCAGGAGTTCATCGCCGAGAGCTCGGGCACCGACGTTCGCGCCTTCATCGTGGGGGATCAGGTTGTGGGTGCAATGCGCCGATCCTCAGGCGGAGCAGATTTCCGTTCCAACTTGCATCGTGGTGGACGCCCCGAGGTGATCACCCTGAGCCCCGAGTATGAAGCCGCGGCCGTTCGCTCGGCGCAGGTCATGGGTCTTCGTATTGCAGGCGTCGACATGCTCGAGAGCGATCGAGGGCCGCTTGTGATGGAGGTCAACTCGTCCCCCGGACTTCAGGGCATCGAGCGCGCGACCGGGCAGGATCTGGCGCGCCTGATCGTCGACTTCGTTGACAACCAGGTCGCCTTTCCCGAACTCGACGTTCGCCAGCGGTTGTCGGTGTCACGAGGCTATGGAGTCGCCGAGTTGCTCGTGCGCGAAGACGGGTCGTTCATTGGTCGCTCTCTCGGCGAGATCGGGCTGTCCGAACGGGACATCACCGTCCTCACGGTGCAGCGAAACACCGAGGTCATCCCGAATCCGAAATCGAGCCTTGTTCTCGAGGCGAACGATCAGCTGTTGTGCTTTGGGAGCCTCGAAGAGATGCGGGGCATGATTCCGAAGAGACGCCCACGCCGTCGCCGACTGATCCAGTCTTCGGAATTCTCCGTGTCAGACACCACCTGAACCAGAAGTTGGCTCACGATGGGCGGGAAGCAGACGCCAAATCCTCGAGGGCCTTCGTCAACACCGGAATATCGCTCGGGTCGACGTGATCGAACAAGTGCTGTCGGACGTGCTCGACATGATCTGGGGCCGCTGTGCGAAGCCTGCTGACTCCTTCGGTGGTGAGCACGGCCCAGGTCCCGCGGGCATCGGAGTCGCACTTCTCCCGCTCGACGAGTCCGCGCTCGACGAGGCGGTCGATTCGCTGGCTCAATCGACTCCGCGAATGCAGCAGCAGGTCAGAGAGTTCGCTCATCCTCACCCGCTGGTCGGGTGCCTCGCTGAGGTGCACCAGGACTTCGTAGTCGTCGAGAGAGATGCCGTTCGTAGTTTTCAGGAGCGTGTCGAGCCGTGATGTCACCCCCGAAGACGCAGCCAAGAAGGAGCGGAAGAGTCGCATCTCTTCGTCGTTCAACCAGCGCGGCTCGGACATCCCAACAATCGTATATGTCAGGCTGATCAGTGTTTCAAACTTGAACGAATTTCCGCGACTTTCGTGCCGGCAGCGTTCGCGCTATTCCTTCTCGTGCTCGACTCACTCTCGGTCGATGGGTCCGACGTCACGGTGCTGGCTGACCTGGAATAGACATCGAAGGTCGAAACATTAATGGAAACACCGGCTGCAACTCGTTCGGAGGCACCCTGGAGACCGATTCTTCAGGGGGAGCGTCCATCGACGAGTTGTTCATGACCGAACAGGCCTGCGTCGAATCCGAACGTATGGCGTTCGAGGGAACGTATGCGCAGGCGTCGGGTGAACTCGACTCCTGGGTGCGGGGTGCGGCCGTACTGACATTCGCTGGTCCGCGAGCCACGCTCGTGTATGTGGTCGCCGACCCGCCGGTGAATCTGCCTCTCGAGCAGACCTCATGGGTTCTCGACACGATCTTCAGCGGCTCTGGCGCAGACGGAACAGCATCCAGCACGGATCAGCAGGCGAATGCTGCGTCCACAACGGTTATCGATGGTCGTGCGATCAGTGCCGACAGCTTGAAGATCACCTGACGTTCTCGGAGGGCGATACTCCGCTGGTCAGCTTGCGAGCTGAATGACTTGGTCGCGACCCGCAACGTGACGCGCGCTACACCCACGCGATACATCGTCCGTGGAGTTGGAGTGTTGAAGACGCATGGTTAGAGTAATCCCGCTGTGCATTCGACGTTCTTGCCCATAACGGGTTGGGGACAGCCGAATACCTGAGTTTCTCAGAACACAATCGACGTCCGGCTAGGCCCTAGGGAACCAGCAGGCAAAACTTCAAATTCGCTCCGCTGGGCCCACGCTCATGCGGAGCGTTCGCGTGAGTGGGCTATCCCACACAAGAACTTCGAACAAGGAACGAGAACCATGGCGACCAAAGCCATAGTTGGTGAAAAACTGGGAATGACGCAGGTCTGGCGCGACGACAAGGTCGTCCCTGTGACCGTGCTCAAGGTCACTCCATGTCGCGTCGTGCAGATCAAGCACCCCGAGACCGACGGCTACTCCGCTGTCCAGGTCGCCGTCGGCACCCAGAAAGAACACCGACTCATCAAGCCCGAGATCGGCCAGTACGAAAAGGCTGGTGTTTCTCCAGGCAAGAAGCTCGTCGAGCTTCGACTCGACGACGTCAGTGAGTTCGTTGTGGGCCAAGAAATTGGCGCCGACATCTTGGCCGAGGGCGAACTGGTCGATGCGACCGGTGTCAGCAAGGGTCAGGGTTTCACCGGCGTCATGAAGCGTCACAACTTCAAGGGCCACAGCGCCAGTCACGGCGTACATCGCGTACATCGCATGCCCGGGTCGGTCGGCCAGTGCGCCACACCGGGTCGAATCTTCAAGGGCAAGAAAATGGCCGGTCGCTCCGGTGGCATCAAGGTCACCACGCAGAACCTGACCATCGTCGAAGCAAACGCCGAAGAGAACCTGATCCTCATCAAGGGCAACGTTCCCGGCCCAAAGGGCGGAACAGTGTTGTTGCGTAACGCTGCGAAGATGCAGGAGGACAAGTAA
>CAXMRH010000172.1:0-8129 GCA_964196045.1 uncultured Chthoniobacterales bacterium
CCAACGATCTCCCCGGCGTGCACGTCGAGAGACAGATCGTCGAGCAGCGTGACACCCCGTCCGCTGTTGGCCGTGGCGTGTCGGATAGACAGCACCGGCGTTCGCTCGATCGACGCGGGCGCGGTGGCAACGGCTGGTTCGACGTCGGCATCGATCTCCACCAAACCCAAGGCGGCTCGTTCGGTACGGAGTGACACCTCACGTCCGACCATCGCGCGAGCAAGCGTGGGCGCATCAGCTTCGCTGGTCAGCATGTCGGCAACAACTTTGCCCTGACGCATGATGGTGATCTCGTCGGTGGCGGCAAGCACCTCGTCGAGCTTGTGGCTCACGAGAACCACCGCGCGCCCTTCGGCGGCCACAACATCACGAAACGAATCGAACAACGTCTTGGACTCTTCGGGCGTCAGCACCGAGGTGGGTTCATCGAAGATCACGATGCTCGGGTCTCGGCGCAAACACTTGATGATCTCCACACGCTGGCGCAGGCCCGCTGTAAGGCCGCTAACGCGAGCGTGAGGATCGATCTCTAGGCCGTAGTGCTCGCCGATCTCACCGATACGGTTCTGAACACCGACCGGGTCGAGACGGCCACCTTCCCCGAGTGCCACATTTTCCCAAACGGTAAGAGCGTCGACGAGGCTGAAGTGCTGGTGCACCATCCCGATCCCAAGCTTTGCTGCGGTCAGCGGATCGTGAATCTGTTTCGGTCGACCGTCGATGTGGATGCTGCCTTCATCCGGCAAGACCAGCCCGATCAAGATCTTCATCAACGTCGACTTTCCGGCTCCGTTCTCGCCGAGAATTCCATGAATCTTGCCGCGCTGAAGCACAAGATCGACATCGTCGCATGCCGCGACTGCGCCAAACCTCTTTGTAATGCCTCTGAGCTCCACCGCCGGGGTGGACGCTGAATCAGCGTCCACCCCGGTCAGGTCAGGAGGAACGTGGGTCACCCGCCGGCGTACGCCGCGCCAGAGATGCCGCCAAGCAGACCCATCAGGTCTTCATCGAAGGCCGCGAGGAGACCGAAGGATGCGTCGAGCGCAGCGGTTGAATCTGCCGATGGACCGCAAAGCTCCGCTCCATTTAGGCCCTGCTGCGTCGGGAACTGGTATGTCGTACCCTCGGCAAGGCTCCCATCGACGATGCGGGCCACTCCCTCGGCTGCGTAGCGACCACCATCGAAGACGATCGAACCCGCCCAGTCGATGCCGTCGTCACGCTCGCACACTCCCGCGGGTCCAGCAGCGAAGACGGGGATCCCGGCCTCGGTGGCAGCTTGGGCGACCGGTTCGAGCGCGCCATCGAGGTAGGCGTAGGCCAGCATCGCGCCGTCAGCTACGGCGGTGGAGAACGCAGCTGTCGCGTTCCCGGAGTTGGCGAAGTCAAACGGGAAGTCACCCGTTGCCACATAGTCCATGGTCAGACCTGGATCCACGCTGAGCATGCCAGCTCGAGTGGCTTCCAGTGCTTCGTTCTCGAAGTTCAGGTCGCAGCAACCAAGGAACACGCCCTTCGTTCCACCGTTCTCAATAAGAACCTGGCCCATCGCCACACCGGCGGTGTAATGAATGGCAGCACCCCAGTCGGTCGCTTGTGCAAGACCAGGTAGCTCCTCGAAACCAGCCCCACAGTTGCAGTACCAGAAGATGTCCGGGAAGGCTTCAGTGAGGTCGCCCAAGGGCTCGGCGATCTCGCTCGCACCGACGAACATGAGGTCGACGCCTTGCTGGGCAAGGTCCGACATCGACTGCGCGGCCTCGTCGGCGCCGATGTTGTCGACGACGATCGGTGGCGGGAAGTCGTTTTCTTCGGCCCATTCCTCGGTGAACGTCACAAGCCCCTCCACGTAGCCGCCGTCGTCTCGCGGCCCGGCCGCAGCGACACCGATCGTGACCGTGCCGTCGCCGTCGGCATCGAATTGCTCGACGAGCGCGTTGGTCGGAGGAGGTTCGGTCGTGGCCGGAGCTTCGGTCGTGGCCGGAGCTTCGGTCGTGGCCGGAGCCTCGGTGTCGTCCACCACAGCCTCTGTCGTAGTTGTTGGCTCGCTGGTTACCTCATCATCGCTTCCACATGCTGCTGCTATCAGCGCAAGCACCGACAGGAGCGCGATAAGCGACTTCCTCGTTTTTGACATTTTTACCCTCCGATTGAGACCTGACGGTCGTTACTTACTGTTTGCTACGTCTGGCCAGGCCCGACGATATCTCTGCACAAGCCAGCGGTTGAACTGGATGTGACTTTCCTCCTGCCACGAATACCGCCCGCGTGGGGCGAATCGTGAACGAAGTCCTTGTTGCACCTTGGTGGTGGCGTCCTGGTCCTGCTGGACGAAAACTTGTACGCCAGCGTCACTCAACGCCATCTTCCGCTCGAACAGCGGATCCTCGAGCGCCGAGGGGTGAAAGATATAGCCGATCTCGACGTCGATCGTCTCGGGGCCCGTCGGGCGTATGAGGAAGAAGAAACACTGATCGGGGGCCGTACCGAAACAAAGAGTCGGCGGCATGAGCGCGAACGTCGACCTCGTCCGCTCCTCTTCGGTGAGCTTTGGAAACACGTCCATGATCACGCGGTGGGTGGCGTTGAAACCACCGTCGATGTGTGTGTAGCCAGCGGTCCGGAAGATCACGTTCGAGTCGTCGTCCCACGGAACCGGAAACGCCGACATCGACGAGGGGCAGAAGTCCTGCACGTATTGGTGCAAGCGGTTCGCGTGGTACCCATCGTTGAAGTTCTCGAACATCACCTTCCAATTCCATGGAAGGTCTTCGAGGGTGAAGGTGCCAGGGCAAACGGCGTCTTCGAGCTCATAGTTGTCGAGAAACGGCGTGTAGCGCTCAAGGGTCGGCGCCAAGGGTGCGGCGTCGTTGTCGAAGTTGACGAAGACGAAGCCGAGCCATTCTTCGACTCGCAACTGCGGCAGGCCGAAGTCGCTCTTTTCGAAGGCTTCTGTGCGCTCCATTGCAGGCGCTCCGAGCAAGCGGCCGTCGAGTGAGTAGTTCCAGTGGTGATAGGGACACTTGAAGGTCGTGTCGTTGCCTTCGCCCTCACAGACCTGCATGGCCCGGTGCTGACACACCGCAGACATCGCCCGAATCTTGCCCTCTTTGTTCCGAGCAACGATGACCGGTTCGTTCATCAACGTCACGGTGAACCAGTCCCCTGTTTCGGGGATTCGCTCGGCGCGGCCAACGCAGAGCCATTCGTTCATGAAGAGCGCTTCGGCCTCGAAGTCCAGGAACTCAGACGAGGTGTACAGCTCGGCAGGAAGTGTCCATGCTTTGGACACATCAGCGGTTGACGCGTCGAGATCGGCCAACATCGTGTGGTTGAGAATGCTCATGAAGTTCGAACCTCTTCTTTCAACAGAAACTTGCGGATCTTCCCCACGCTCGTTCGAGGAAGCTCCGGCATCAAGGTGATCTCGCGGGGGCGTTTCGCCTTGCTCAGGTGACTCTCGCACCACGAATGCAGTTCGTCGAGTCCGGGCGGCTGCGCAGCATTCGCTGCCACGACGAACGCGACCGGCACTTCGTCGCGGATCGAGTCCGGGGCTCCGACGACGGAAGCTTCCAATACCATTGGGTGCGACGTCAGAACAGCCTCCACCTCAACAGTCGAAACGTTTTCGCCGGCAACCTTCAGAACGTCGCTTCGCCGGCCATCGAAGTAGAAACGACCGTGCTGATCGCTGGTTGCACGGTCGCCGGTCAAGAACCAATCGCCTCGAAAGCTCGAGGCAGTGATCTCCTCGTCATCGAGGTAGCCGGCGAAGAGGCTGATACCCCGCACGCCGCCGACGACGATCTCGCCGATCTGACCCGCGGCAACACTGTTGCCGTCAGAATCTTGCAGATCGACCTCGCACCCTGCTGTCACGACGCCCATTGTGTCGGGTCGTGGCGGCTCGACACCGTCACTCAATACGGCCGGGATAGTTTCCGTCATCCCGTACAGCTGGCGAGGGCGACAGCCCAACCACTCAGAGATCGTGTCGTACTGATCCTGTGCCAGGTTCTGTGCGTACCAACAGTGACGAAGCACGACACCGTCGGCTGACCCTCCCCGGGCGAGGATCATCCGTATGGGGGCTGCGAACAAGCTCGCGACTGTGGCTTCATGTCGGGCGGCCTGCTGGAGGAATCGTGTCGCGGAGAAGGTGTGCATGAGCGCCACTGACGCACCTGCCCAGATCGCCGACGCGAACGAGTAGTACTGCGCGTTCGCATGAAACAGTGGCAGGACGACGATGTGGCGATCGTCAGCAGCGAGGCCGGCGGCATTGGCCATGATTTTCCCGGCAAAGGCGTAGTTGGCCTGCGTGATCTCGACGCCCTTCGGGCGACCAGTAGTGCCACTGGTGAACATCACAGCGGCTCGGTCGTAGAGCCCTGGCTCAGGCCAGTCGGCGAACGTCGCGGGCGGAAATCCATCGAACGACGTGTCGTCTTCATCGACTTCGACAACGGTCATCGATGGGAGTGCCGCCCCGAGATAGTCATCTCGTCGAGGGGACGCGCAGAAACCGACAACTGGGTGGGTCCGGGCAACGTGATCGGCGAACTCCGCCTCTCGTCCCATTGGGTCGCTTGGAACCACCCAGCCGCCCAATCGGATCGTTGCCAGCCACACAAGAATGAAGGTCGGCGAATTGGTCAGAGCGAGATGCACGGCGTCGCCTCGACCGACCCCACGACCTGCGAGGAATGCGGCCGCTCGCTGCACTTCGCGATCAAACTCGCCGTAGGTCCACTCAGTGACCGCCCCGTCGCTGCCCTCAAAGATCAGGAAGGGTGAATCGGGGCGCGTCTCGACAGCGTTTGTCCAGGTATTGGAAAACGTCGTCGGATCAGCCCACACGCCCATCGCTACTCCGGCGTCCCGTAACCGCCGCCGCCAGGCAGTTCGAGCCTGATGACATCATCGCCGGTCAGGCTGATTCGAGCCTGCGTTTCGACTCGCTGTCCGTTGACCTTGAAACTTCCCGCCGAACCCGCCTCACCGCCGAACAGACCGAGGGGTGCATCCGCGAGACGACTGGTGACCGCGTTGAGCTGCCAGGGCCTGTCGGTGTCGACACTGAATTCGATCGCTTGTCCGAGGCCTCCCGTTTGTGCCCCCGCGCCTCCAGAACCAGGGCGGAGCGATTTCTCGGAGAATCGAATAGGCGCCGACGCTTCGACGACCTCGATGGGCACCGCAGACACTCCGGTCGGGTACGAGCAGGCGCTGAGGCCAGGTTTTGTGGCGCGGGCACCAACTCCACCCGCGTAGGTGAACATGGCCGTGATGAACGGGCTCCCATCGGGGTGGTTGCCGTTCACTTGCATCGTCCATACCGCACCGGCGCCCTCGGCCATCGAGGCCTCCGGACGAAGCTGGGCCAAAGCCTTCAGGAGCGCGTTGGGCAAGAACATCCCAACGACATGGCGAGCTGTACCTGGCTGAGGTGAGACCGCATTCACGATCGAGCCGACTGGGGCCTTGACCTTGATCGGACTGAGACTACCGTGATTATTTGGGATGTCCGGATTCAGCACGGACCGAACGGTGAACGTCGTGTAGGCGTGTGTGTAGTTCATCACCACGTTGATGCCCCAGGGTGACGCCTCGGACGTGCCCTCGTAGTCAACGGTGATCTCGCCCGCATCCGAGTCGACCTGGACCGCGCAGACGATGTCGATCTTGCTTCCGTCGGCGAGATCGAGAATTGCGCTTGCTTTGTAGGTACCGCTCGGCAGCTCCCGGATGCTGGCGCGCGTCGCCTCTTCAGATCGCTCGATGATCTCGTCGGCGAGTCCTTCGATGTCGGCGAGGTCGTGGGTCTCACACAATGTCGAGAGTCGCTTCGCTCCGACCTCACCCGACGCCATCTGTGCGTGGAGGTCACCGGCCATGTGATCTGGTTGGCGGACGTTCGAGAGGATGAACTTCCACACGTCCTCGTTACGTTCGCCCTTCTTCATCAGCTTGCAGATCGGGATCCACAGGCCTTCTTCGAACACGTCACGCCCGCCCGCGCCGATTCCGTAGCCGCCCACATCGGTGTGGTGGATCGTCGAGCCAAAGAAGGCGATGACTTCGCCGTTGCGCCACGCAGGGACCAGCACCGTCACGTCGAGCAGCTGCCCTGCGGTCTTGTACGGATCGTTCGTGATGAGTACGTCGCCCGGCTCAAGCACCTCGATCGGATATTCATCGAGCATCTTGCTCGCGCCGATGGCGAGTGAGTTGATGTGGCCGGGAGTGCCGGTGACCGCCTGTGCGACCATGCGACCTCGCCGGTCGAAGACCGCGTTCGCAAGGTCGCCCGCCTCGCGGACGATCGGTGAGAACGCGGAGCGTTGTAGTGCCCGCGCTTGCTCGTTCACCGTTGCGATCAGTGATTGCCAGAGGATCTCCAGCTCGATCGGATCGAACCCGGCTGGTCTGGACTCGGTGAGTGTCATGACAACTCTCCATTCTCGGCTGCGGATCGACTTGCGATGAGGCTTCCGTCGGTGGCGACCTCGACGGACCAGGATGGGCGGATCACCGATGTGGTTTCGCGTTCTTCGACGATCGCTGGCCCGGCAAACACCGAGCCAGCACCGAGAGATGATCGGTCGTAGACGGGAACGTCGAGCGGATCGACTCCCCGGCCGAAGACCACGCTCCGGTGTCCCTTCGGAACAGGCTCGCCTGAACCCTGGGCGAGCGTGGTGTCGGGTTCGACGATCGACGTCGTAGCCAGAGCGGACAAGCGCCACGTGATCGCCTCGACCTCTACGTCGGGAATGACCATGCCGTAGATCCGTCGGTACTCAGATTCGAATGCGTCGTTGACCTGCTCGGGCGTGGCAGGCCACTCATCACCTTCGCCTACCCAGATCGTGATCTCGTTGCCTTGCCCGGCGTACCGGACGTCGACCCCGTAGCGGAAGATGACGTCGTCCGCTGGAACACCGGCAGCGAGCAACACACGTCGACCTTCTTGGCGAAGCTCCTCGAGTAGGGCGTCGCGCTCGGCCACGTCGATCTGAGCGATCAGGCGTGGGAGCGACCGTGCAAGGTCCATCCGCACCGGTGAGACGAGCGTGCCAAAGGCGGACAACACGCTTGCGTTCACAGGGAAGATGACCTTGTCGGCTTCGAGCAGTTCGGCCACACCACAGGCGTGCACCGGACCCGCACCACCAAAGGCGATAAGCGGAATACCACGAAGATCGACGCCCATCTCGACGCCATGCATGCTCGCAGCAGCAGCCATGTTCTGGTTCACCACGTCATGAATGCCGGCAGCGGTATCGAGCATTTCGAGTCCAAGACCGTCGGCAACAGTTTGCGCAGCGTCTACGGCCATCGATTTGTCGAGGGGCATATCCCCGCCGAGGAACGCCGCTGGGTCGAGCAGTCCCAAGATGACATCGGCGTCGGTGACCGCAGGGGTCTGGCCGCCCCGTCCATAGCTCGCTGGCCCAGGATCGGCACCCGCAGACTCGGGACCGACCTTCAACAAGCCGAACTGGTCGACACGAGCAAGGCTGCCGCCGCCGGCCCCGATCTCGACGAGGTCCACGGATGGGACCGAGACCGGAAAGCCCGAACCTTTCTTGAACCTATAGGCGCGCGCCACTTCGAACGTGTTGGTGAGTTCGGGTTCGCCGTCCTCGATCAGACACGCCTTCGCGGTCGTGCCGCCCATGTCGAAACAGAGCAGGCGCTCGACCCCAAGTCGTTTCGCAAACCAGCTTCCGGCCAGCGCTCCGGCAGCGGGGCCGGATTCGACCAACCGAATCGGACCGCGGGCGGCGTCCTCAGCAGACACGACGCCACCGTTCGAGAGCATCATCAGCACGGAGCCGCCGAAGCCCTCTGCGGAGAGCCACTTCTGCAGCTCGTCGAGGTAGGGACCGATGACGGGCATCGTGGCCGCGTTACACGCGGTGGTGACCATTCGGGGGTACTCGCGAATCTGCGGCGAGATGTCTGCCGAGATGCACACCGGCACTCCGAGCTCGGCACGCAGGAACGCGGCGATTACTTGCTCGTTGGCCGGACTCACATAGGAGTTCAAGAGACAGACCGCAACCGATTCGACCTTGGCTTCCTGTAGCTGGGCGGCCAGAACAGCGAGGCTTTCG
>CAXMRH010000173.1:0-2590 GCA_964196045.1 uncultured Chthoniobacterales bacterium
GACACGCTGGTTCTCACACGAGTCAGCTCGAGTTCGTTGTGGTCCGCCGCCCTGCACGACAGCGACATCCACGGTATCGATGACCGAGCCGTTGGGAGCGAGTGTTCCGAGGAGCACAGAGACGACGACCGCGCCGAGAACGAGGCCAGCAATGTCGAAACGTCGTTGAGCGACAAGGCGAAGCGCGGAACCGGTCGCGACCGTGACGGCAGTCAGGAGTAGTCCTCCGCCCAGAGGCAGGACCGACGCCAACGGTGAGTCCACCTGAGTCATCGGCACGGTTGCCAGCGGCACGCCCCCGAAGGGGTACGACCAGCGGAACCACTCGTAGAGCACGAAGCCTGCCGGCAAGAGAAGGAGTCGGAGGTCGCCAGACCCCGCTGCCGCGGCCACGACGCCGTATCCAGCTCCGAAGACCACGAAGACCATCACGTAACCCGGGGGAGTGAGGTCGTACATCCACAACTCGCCCATTGCCAGCCACACGAAACCCGCAGCCCAACCGGCCGAGAACCGCTCTAGGAGCGAGGACGCGTCGCACAGATGGTCGAAGATGGCAAAGCCGACAAACGCAAGTGGCCACCAACCCCACGGCGGCAAGGAGAACGCAACCAGGAAGCCTGCGACGGCTCCGAGAGCGATCAACCGGGCTATACGCATCCGGACAGTCTGGCGTTCGAAGTGGCTCTTGCTACAGCTTCACGTTCGGTTCGTTCGCGCCGATCAAAGAAGGAGGACCGGTCCGCGTCGTGATCACGGCCGGACCTTCGGAGGATATTTCGCAATGAACTGGAAACGACTCGCTGCCCCGGCAGTTGTCCTTCTCCTTGCTGCAGCGTGTAGTGGAGGTGGCTCAGAAGAAGGCGCGAGCTCTTCGACTTCGGCTGCTCCTGCACGTGAGCTCTCGTCGACGCCCTCCACAACTCAAGTGGGCGAGGTCACGACACCATCGACAACCGGCTCCCCGAACAGCAAGATCCCGAACTCACTTGCGTTCGCGTCAACCGATGACATCGGCAAGATTTTCGAGGTGGACGCATCGGGTTTCGCCGTCCGGGTGTACTCAACGCCGAGCGTTGCTGGTGAGTCGATCTCTGTCGACGACGGCGAGCTCGTCCAAGCAACCAGCGCACGAGAAGTCGATGAAGTGCTCTGGGTCAGAGTCGCGGCGGTTGCGGGCGACCGATTGTCTCTCGGTTGGTTGACAGCCGATGACCTACGTCCGACGTCAGAAGCCATGCGGGACGATGACCCGACACTGCTTGGGCAGTTTCGTCGGGTTGCCTCAACCGTGCCTGACGATCAGCTCGGCATCTACTCCACACCTGGGGGTCTCGGGCCCTTAATCGGCACGTTGAACGAATCCGAAATCGCCATGCACGGCGGCGGTAGTGCGCTTGCCCCGAGTGGCGTTCGCTGGGTCGACGTGATCGATCCAAGCACGCGTGGACGAATCGGCTGGGTCGAGGCACGACACTTCTCCACTCTCGGATCGATCGAAGCGAAGTCCGGGGGTGGGGTAAATGTCGATCGTAGGCCCGACCGCGACACCACCTATGGCCAAGATCTCCGAACAGGCAGCATGAGCGCCATCGGCTGCAATGCGACGCAGATCTCCTTCACCACCGGTTCGGCAGACGGAACGGCGATCGTCTTCGGAACGACGGTGCCAACGGGTCGTTTGCTCCGGGGTACCGATGCGAGGTACCAGTGGTCAGCCTCGAACGGTTCGACGGTCTACGTCGACGCTGGTGACACGGTGACATTCACCCTTCCGTCAGGCTCGGACCAGACATGGTTCTTCGCTGCACTGGACGAAAATCTCGAAGCCGCATCAGAGATGACGAGTGCTGGCGAACCCGTGGTCGATCCCAATGGCCGAGTCGTGAGCACGGAGAATCAGACGTTCGTGGTGCCGGCCGGGTCCTGCGCATACGTCGCGCCAGATCAAGAGAATCCCGAAATCGACCCCGACTTCTTCGACCTTCCGCCTGCCGAACGTGACGCTGCGCTTGCAGCTCTCGAAGAGGCCGAGAATCAGGAGAGCGAAGAGATCGAGACGATTACAACTACAACTACGACGATTCCGTCGGAGTGAGCGACAGTATTCCTCGACACTTCCTGGAACCGTTTTCAGTGGTTGCAGTTAGGCCCGTGCTCGTGGTGAATGTCGATGCCGATCTTCTTGCGAATGGCGCCCCGGACATCGAGCTGCACCGACCGGGCGTACCCAACCAGGTTCGGGGCCACGTGGATCTTCACGCCGTCCTGTCGCAGGACGCGGTACGGCGCCAGGTTCTTGCCCTTGAGATGCATGTCGACCGACACGTCATATTTCGTGCGGCCTCAACCGATGGGCGGTACGAAGTCGATCGCTGCGACACCACCACGCTTCTTGATCAGGGCTACCGCAGTGGGAGTGACATACAGGTCCATGAGGTCCTTTCGGCGATTGTCATCGATTCAATGAGTCAACACGACGCGTGACCGGTCGAATTCCACATTCTTCCCTCGACGTGCGGAAGAGGTAACGCAGAGTTCTCAAAGAATCGGTATCAATCGATGGATGTCGCCGATAAGGCCGACGCCT
>CAXMRH010000174.1:0-24914 GCA_964196045.1 uncultured Chthoniobacterales bacterium
CCGCTTGCTGTCGGTTTCTTCACCGACGAGGAAGGAGCGCGATTTCCGCCCGACATGCTCGGGAGCCTCGTCTACGTCGGTGGCATGCCCTTGGAAGAAGCACTCGACATCGAAGGAATCGATGGCGCCATCCTGGGCGCCGAGCTTGAACGAATTGGCTACAGCGGGCCAGCACCGTTGCCAGGCATGGTTCCGCATGCGTTTGTCGAGCTACACGTGGAGCAAGGGCCAGTACTCGAGATCGAGAACGTCACCGTCGGTGCTGTCGAGGGTGTGCAGGGAATCAGCTGGACCGAAGTGGTCGTCACTGGGGAATCGAACCACGCTGGCACGACACCGATGAGCCTTCGCAAGGATCCCGGTTTCGTCACCGCAGCGTGTGCTCAATTCGCCCGCGAGCTCGCGCTCGACATCGGCCACCCCCACGTGGCCACAGTCGGACGAATCGAACTGCACCCGAACCTGATCAACGTTGTTGCAGCATCGGCCACCTTCACGGTCGACCTACGGAACACTGACGAAACAAAACTGCAAGAGAGCGAACGGCGTTTCCATGAGTTCCTCACAACTACCGCTGAAGCGGAGGGTTGCACCGTGGAAACACGGACACTCGCCCGCTTCGAGCCGGTCACGTTCGACCCATCTGTTGTCGACCTCGTCGAGTCGACTGCCACTGCGCTTGGCCATTCGGTGAAGCGACTTCCCTCCGGAGCCGGGCACGACGCGCAGATGATGGCTCGCATCTGCCCAACCGGGATGGTGTTCACGCCCAGCAAAGACGGGATCAGTCACAATCCGGCTGAATACACCGCACCAGCAGATTTGGAGGCAGGCGCGAACGTCCTACTCCACACCATGTTGTCCCTCGCAAACAGCTGAATCAGGCTTCGAAAAAGAAATCCCGCCTGGGGTGTAAGAAACCCGAATCTGCGTCATCTCCTCTGTGTCAACCACGTGCAGCCCCGCACGACACACGAGGAGAAACGCAATGTTCAACGCCACGAAGCACATCACCGCACTACTCACTGGCCTTCTTTTGGTAGGGCTCTTCTTTGCATCGCCAGCCGGTGCGGAGATCGGACCTGAACTGGCCCCGATCGGTCCGTCGCCGACCCCACTGGGACCCGTGTTCTTGCCCGGCGGCGATGGCATCTTCGAACCAGACGGTCCGATCGTGGTGTTTCCACTCTTCCCGAGCGCTTCGGTTGCGGTCAGTTGCACGAGCGAAACAGCGACGGTCACGGTGAAGAACCCGTCATTCAGCAGCTTCCTCGTCACGGTGAAGATCGATGGCTCCTACTACGACGGAGGACTAGCCCTCTCGAAGCAGCAGTGGACGACCACGTTCGCTCTCGAAGAGAACCAATCGAAGACCGTCAAGGTCACCGGCAGCTTGACATTGATGGACAAAGAGGTCACTCGAGACTGCTTGTTCCCGGCGCCCACATATCAAGTTCTTTCGAACTGCGACACCGCACAATCGCACGCCCGACTGATCAACAACGGCGACGACTCGGCGATGATGGCCGTGCAGTACGGCACTGATGCATACAACCTCCAGTCCGTTGCCGCTCATAGCTCGAAGGACTGGCTGCTCGACGTCGCTCCTGGTGAGTCCACGTCATTCACGATCCGACACAACTCCTCTTCCATCGGCACCGAGACCCTCGACTTCGACTGCGAACCACCTGTTCCAGCTGAGCCGCCCGCACCAGCTCAGCCGGCCCCGGTCGAGCCACCCGCTCCAGCTGAGCCGGTAACCGACACCAACACCGACGACACGGCGGTCGCACCAGCCGGAACGGACACCGACCAAGACGGGGGTCAAGAAGCCGGCAGTCAAGAGAAGGACACAGAGACAGAAGTTCTCGGTGAAGTCGAGCAGATCGAGGTCGGCGAGATCGACGAGGTCGTCAGCAAGGTTGCCGGACCCACCATCGGAAGTGGTCTCACGGCAAGCAAGACCGGCTTTGGACTCCTGAAGATGGCCATGATCGGACTCTGGATCCTGGTCCTTCTCGCCGGCGGGGTAGTTGCAGTAGTCGCCAACCGCCGCAGTGCGCAAACAGCATGATTTCCAACTCCCACGACCAGAGCTGGGGCGGACCCGACATGGGCCGCCCCAGCGGCGCGTCATCGGGAGGCGCGCTTTTGTCGCGGGTGTCCAGAGTCCACAATGGATCACTGGTGGAAGCGTCCAAGACTGGATGCCAGGAGAAGTGCGGGAATGACAACACCGATGTCGAACGTGGAGGACGAGTATCTCGTTTCGCGCGCGCTGGATGGCGATCAATCGGCAGTCGGCGAGATCTACGACCGCTACGCAGATTCGATCTACAGCTTCTGCAGATCTCGGCTCCGGAACGACGCAGATGCTGCAGACGCAACCCAGGACACCTTCGTTCGAGCGGCGACCAGGCTCTCGCAACTTCGAGAACCAGCCAAGCTTCGATCCTGGTTGTATGCGATCGCCAGGAATCAGGTCATCACAATCGGCAAGTCCGCAGCCCGGTTCTCTGGTGACGACGACATGGCACTGGTCATCGCACCCAACTCCGAACCGGATATTGATCTGCTCCGCGTGGAAGCCGCTGACCAACTCTGGGACGCCGCCGACGGCCTGACCCCACGGGACCAAGAGGTCCTCGAGTTGCATTTACGCCACGGTCTCGTCGGCCACGACCTGGCGGATGCGCTGGGCGTGTCGCAGTCGCACGCAAACGTCATGTTGTCCAGGATGCGAGATCGAGTGGCGACGTCACTCGGTGGCCTCTTGGTCGCGCGCGAGGGGCGCGATGAGTGCTACGAACTCGACCTCCTTCTCGCTGCATGGGACGGACGTCTCACGTTGGACATTCGCTCGAAGGTGACTCGCCACGTCAAGGCGTGTGACATCTGCGAGGAGACACGGACGCGAGTCTTGGCCGGCGGTGTCTCGTTCGGCATTCTTCCCATCATTCCGGCACCGACCTCGCTTCGGTCTGGAACGTTGGGACAGATGTCCGACGCACTTGGGATCAATCCGGCCATCGTCACGCAAATCCCTGATGGCTCGATGAGCCTTGGTTTCGCCGACCCGACAAAACCAATGCTGCCCCCGGTCGACCCGGATGGCTGGACCTGGCAAACCGATGGCTTCCCTGGAGTCGTTGTCGAGAATGGTCGTCGTGGACTGGTGATGCTCTCCGCAGCTGCCGCGTTCATTCTTTTCGTGGTCCTCGGCGGAGTTACGGCAGCCGTGTTCAACGACGGCGGCAACGTCGAGACCGCAGCTGCGGTCGAGGTCGCCGGCACCGTCGAGGTGGCCACGACCACGACGTCGTCAAGTACCACCGTGCCCCCGTCGGTCGCAGCCGCATTTGCGCCGCCCGTCGAAGAGACGATCGAGACCTCAATTACCGAAGCGCAGACCACGACCACGGAAACCGCCACGACCCAGACGCCGACCACAACCGCGACCACGATCGCAACTACCACCGCAGCGCCCACAACGGTTGCCTCGACGACCACATCCACTACGTCGAGCACCACCACCTCTACCACGACCTCGACAACGACGACCGAGGCCCCGAAGAACGAACCCCCCGTCTTTCGAAGTACTGATCTGCGTCCGGACAGCGTGGAGATCGACCAAGGCAGGTGCAAGGGGGAAACCGCCCTGGTCAACGCGCGAGTGACCGATCCAGATGGCGAGATCGAGTCGGTCGTCGTCGAATGGGACTCTGGCAGCGGACAAACGACCACCACGAAGCTGACGAAATCCGCTGGCGCAGGGTCAGGCCGCTACAGCGGCACTATCGGCACTTGGATTGTCACCGGTCCGCAATCGTCGAGGTTGGTCGCCACCGACAACGAAGGTGCGACTGCGCAAAGCTTCGTGACGGTGACCGTTAGGGATTGCCCGGTTGGCTGAGCCGCGAACAACCTCGCTTTACATTTTGTAAAGGGCGACTAGCGTCTGCGGGTGATGACACAAGACTCACTCACCACGCACCCTGGACACACGCCGCACGGCGTCGCAGCCCCGTTGACGCCGATGAGTCTTAGGCAGTTGCTCAACCGAATCTCGCACGAGTGGGAGACGCGGAACAAGATCTTCGACCTGCCCACGGCTCGCATTTGGTCTCCAGACCCCGAGATTGACATCGGGTTCGAGTTTCTCGGCCGACCGTGCGCCAGCCCGATCGGCCCTGCCGCGGGACCACACAGTCAGCTTGCTGAGAACATCGTGTTGGCCTGGCTCGGAGGCTCTCGCCTCTTCGAGCTGAAGACCGTGCAGATCATGGATCAGCTCGAGATCCAACGCCCTTGCATAGACATGCAGACCATTGGATACAATATTGAGTGGAGTCAGGAGCTTCTGATCCCACAAAGCCTGACCGAATACGTCAAGGCGTCGATGTTGCTTGACATTCTCAGCAATTGGGAACCGCTACGAGCACACATCGGCCCCGATCCGGGGCCGTATGTCTTCGACATGTCGGTGGGGTACGACCTCGCTGGCATCTCCTCTCCCGAGGTCGCCACGTTCATCCGGGGCATGAAGGACGCGACGTCTGAGGTCGCCGCCCTGCGCGAGTCGATTCCTGACGCGTTCGCCGAGTTCCGCGACTTCGACTTCACAACCACGCTTGCCGACACGCTCACGTTGTCGACATTCCACGGCTGCCCGCCCGATGAGATCGAGTCGATCACCAAACATCTCATCGACGAACACGATCTCGACGTCATCGTGAAGCTCAACCCGACGCTTCTCGGATACGAGACCGTGTCGACCATCGTCAATGACGAGCTTGGCTACGCGGACGTCGACGTCAAAGAAGAGGCCTTTGCCGCAGATCTCCAATTCGCGCGGGGGATCGAGCTGATCGGAGAACTTCGGGATTACGCGGCCGAACGCGGTCACCGATTTGGCATCAAGCTCACCAACACACTCGTCGTGAACAACGACAAACAATGGATGCCCGAGGACACCATGTATCTGTCCGGGCCGCCTCTGCACGTCATTGCGAGCGCACTTCTCGACAGGTTGGCGACCGCCCTACCGGGGAAGCTCATGATTCCCGGCCACGACGGCGACATCATGGTGAGTTTTTCGGCAGGGGTGACCAAGGAGAACCTCGCGGAAACGTTGGCCATGGGTGTCAACCCAGCGACGATCTGCAGCGATTTGTTGAAACCGGGCGGGTATGGGCGCCTTGCTCCGATGCTCAAGGCATTGACCAAAGAGATTCGGGGAACCGAGGCCCGCACGCTCGAAGAGTGGCGAGCGCTTCGCCAGACCGCGGCACTCGAGAGCGGCCACGTGAGTACGTCCGCCCGCTACGTAGCGCATCTTCACGGAGATGGATCGGCCGACTACAGCCTCGAAGCCAATTCGAAGCTTCCACGCGAGGTCGAAAACGACCTCGAGATGTTTGGCTGCGTCTCGTGCAACTTCTGCATCACTGTTTGCCCCAACGACGCTTTCTTCTCGATTCCGAGCCTTGCCGACACCGGTCTGGCGAGCATGGACGACAGTCGCCAGCAGTACTTCGTCCTCAGCGAACTCTGCAACGAATGCGGAAACTGCATGACGTTCTGTCCGGAGAATGGTGATCCGGCAATGGTCAAACCGCGTATCTACACCGACGCCAAGTTGTTCAACTCGCGAGACACGCAAGGTCTTCTCGTCGACGAAAATGGCATTCATGCTCGAGGTGTCGATGCAGATTCGCTGGACCTTTTAAAACAGCTGCTTGCAAGCACTAAGGGAAACCCACTCGGATCAGCCGACTGAACACCGATGCCTGTCGTAATCGTCGGTGCGGGCCCAGGCGGGTTGATGGCCGCGGAAACCCTCGCGAACCTCGGGCATGCGGTCACCGTTTTTGATCAACGCCGCTCTCCGGCACGCAAGTTCGTGCTCGCCGGGCGGGGTGGGTTGAACATCACGCATAGCGAGGAGATCGAACCGTTCCTCGATCGGTATGGCCCCGAACGGGCATATCTCGAAGCGGCCGTTCGAGGGTTCACCCCAGACGACCTCCGAGCGTGGGTGGCCGAGCTCGGGGAGGAGACGTTCGAGGGAAGCAGTGGCCGAGTCTTCCCTCGGTCCTTTCGTGCCGTCCCGCTGTTGCGCGCATGGCTGCGTCGGCTGCAGGAATCTGGGGTGCAGTTCGAGCTGGGTCATCGTTGGCTTGGCTGGGATTCGAGCGCCTCTGATGGTGGGCGGGCCATGCGATTCGAAGATGTCACGAACAATTCGGAGAAAGTCGTGCCCTTCGACGTCGCTGTGGTTGCGCTCGGAGGAGCAAGTTGGCCCAAGGTCGGATCGGACGGGTCGTGGGTCGACATCGTTCGGGCTCAGGGTGTGGCCGTCGAGGCACTGCGTCCCGCGAACTGCGGTGTCCAGGTCGTGTGGTCCGAAGTGATGGTGCAGAAGTTTGCCGGGGCTCCGGTGAAGAATGCCGCGGTCGTTGTCGATGGTGTGGTCGTTCGTGGCGATCCTGTTGTCAGCGCTGGCGGACTCGAAGGGGGACCGGTTTATGCACATTCACGCGCGCTCCGCGAAGCGCTCGACCGCGATGGGCAAGCGGAGCTGCAGATCGATCTCTTTCCGGACCTTGACGTCGGGGATCTCGTTCGACGACTCGTGGAGCGGCGCCAGAAGAAGAAGTCGACCTCTACGTGGTTGCGGCGATGCGGCTTCAGTCCGGTCGGCGTAGCGCTACTGCGCGAGGCCACGGGCAACACACTGCCCGACGACGTGGACGAGTTGGGAGAGTTGGCCAAGGCTATGCCCATCGCCGTGACACGGATGGCGTCGATCGATCGAGCGATCTCGTCCGCTGGGGGAGTGGCGTGGTCAGAAGTCGATGAAAACTTTCAACTCCGCAAGATGCGAGGTACCTACGTGGTCGGCGAGATGCTCGACTGGGAGGCACCCACCGGCGGATACCTGCTTCAGGCGGTCCTGAGTACTGCCCGCGCGGCGACTACCAGTGTGGGAACACCGTGAGTCTGGTTCCGCTGTGCGGTGCTACCTAACGCTCGCGGTGTGCGGCGTTAAGTGCAGTGACAGCGAGCTCGGCTGAGCGTTGTGTCATACCGATCATCATGCCTGGGCCAAGAGCGTCATGGCTCATCATGCTTGGACGATCGGTTGGGTGTGTGGCTGGTGGGCCGTAGTTGATTTTGGCCATTTCGGCCTCCGATGAACATGGCGTTCCACGTTGGAACTGCGCTGAGTAAATTCTACTGAACGACTGTCCAGTACAGTTATGACGTCGGTCGCTTTTGCGCCTTTCCTGACTGTGATTTCGGACACCGTTGGGAAGGGGTACGATCGATCGCCAAGCGACCGACCCGGAGGCTACATGGCTGATTCACCTCGCATGCTGCGAGTTGCTGCCGCACAGCTCGGACCGATCGCGATCGACGAATCACGCGTGGCCGTCGTAGAACGTCTGCGGTCCATGCTGGGATCGGCCGCCGATCAGGGCGCTGAGCTAGTGGTTTTTCCCGAGCTCGCGCTCACGACGTTCTTCCCGCGCTGGTACACCGACGATGTGTCGGGTCACGATCACTACTACGAGACGGCAATGCCAGGTCCGGAAACGCAGCCGCTCTTCGATGACGCAGCGGAGCGAGGTGTTGGCTTCGCTCTCGGGTATGCCGAGCTCACGCCGGACGGAGAACGCTTCAACACGACGATCCTCGTCGACCAGCAGGGTGTTGAAGTCGGTCGGTATCGGAAGGTGCACATCCCGGGCCATGACTCGGACGAGCCGTGGCGCGACTTCCAGCACCTCGAGCGCCGATACTTCCAGGAGTCAGACGAGGGCTTCCACGTGCACCGGGCCTTCGGTGGCATCGTCGGGATGGCAACCTGCAACGATCGCCGCTGGCCAGAGACATACCGCGAGATGGGGCTGCAGGGCGTCGAGCTGATCATGATCGGCTACAACACCCCGATTCACTACGCGCCGGACCCCGGCCAGAACGCGTTGCAAGGGTTTCACAACCATTTGTGCATGCAGGCAGGTGCGTATCAGAACGGCACGTGGGTTGTTGGTGTGGCGAAGGGCGGCCATGAAGAGGGCGTCGAGTCTCTTGCCCAATCGGCGATCATTGCCCCGAGCGGCCAGATCGTTGCCCAAGCCGTGACCACGGGTGACGAGGTCATCGTCGCGGACTGCAACCTCGATTGGTGCGCCAACTACAAGGAAACATTATTCAACTTCGAGACCTACCGCCGCCCAGAGCTGTACCAGCGGATCACGTCACAAAAAGGCGTGATCCTCCCGCCTGAGTAGCTCCGACTAGTCAAGTCAGAGTTGGAACCCGACGACCGCTCCGCCGCGCGGTGAGTCGCCGACGTGAACGTCGCCCCCATGTTGTTTGACGATCTGGTTGACGATCGCGAGCCCAAGCCCCGAACCTGCCATCGCTCGGCTCTGGTCGGCCCGGTAGAAGCGGTCGAAGATTCGGGCCTGATCCGAAGGGCTGATGCCTGGCCCCTCGTCGTGGACGTCGATCCGAGTGCCCTGGACAACCAACCAGAGGTCGCCGCCCGGGTTGCTGTACTTCTCGCCGTTCGCAAGCAGGTTGCCGATGGCTCGCGTCAGAAGCTCGGTGTTGCCCGTGACGCTTGATCCGTTGAATTCCGTGTGCAGGCTGCGAGTCGACCGAGCAGCGAAGATGCGAGCCGCCTGTTCAGCAGGGTCGTTCAGGTCGACGGGCGTGAGTGGCGCGTCGTTGTGTACGTCGGTCGCGAGCTCGACGACCTCGTTGAAGAGAGTCGAGAGTTCCTCGACCTCAGATCGCAAGCTCGCCAGCATCGCTTCCTTCTCGCCGGGGTCCATCTCGGGGTAGCGGGAGAGGAGTTCGATGTTGGCTCGAATGGTCGTGAGCGGTGTGCGTAGCTCGTGCGCAGCGTCCTGTATGAGCTGGTGCTGCTGCAAGCGGCTCTGGCGAAGGGCAGCGAGCATCTCGTTGAAGCTCTTCGCGAGGCGGCCGACCTCGTCGTTTCCGCCCTTGGGAATCGGAACGGACAGATCCTGCGTCTCGGAGATCGTCTCGACGCTCTGGCTCAAGGCACGCAGGGGTCGCATTGCGCGTCCGACCAGCAACCACCCAACGGCGGCCGCGGACAGCGACAGACCGAGCGCAGTGAGCACGGCCCGGCTTCGCAGTCCGCCGAGGGTGTCATCGTTTTCGTCGAGACTCCGGCCCACCTGGACTGCGCCACCGCCGTCGATGTGTTGGGTGATCATGCGGATGCTCATTCCATCCACCGTCACCGTCCGAAGGGTGGGGCCGACTCTCCGCTCGGCGATCTCGCGGTCCCGCTGGTTGATAGGTAGCTCAACGAGATCGTTGCTCGCGAGAATCGTGGCGTCTTGGTCGAGTTGCTGGACGACGGTGTCGGGCTCTGCGGCCAATGTGGGGGAGTCCCCGCCCTGGTCGTCATCACCTGGCCGTCCCCGGTCGGGCGGCAAGCGCCGAGCCCCATCGACGAGTTCCCCTGAGCGTTCTCGAAGGAAATCATCGATACTCGAGTTCAAACCCGAACGCGTCGACAAGAAGTTGGAGGTACCAGACCCGACCACTCCAACGATCACCAGGGCAGACGTGAGTATCGCCAGTCGGAACCGAAGGCTCACTGATCAACTCCTGGCCGCAACACGTAGCCGACCCCACGAACTGTTTGGATGAGTCTCGGCGCACCATCCTCCTCGAGCTTGCGACGTAGGTAGCTGATGTGCACGTCGAGCGACTTCGAATCCTCACCGAAGTCGTATCCCCACACGCGCTCGTAGAGGGTCGAACGCGAAAGCACGAGGCCATCGTTTCGAAGGAGCAACTCGAGGAGCTCGAACTCGGTCTTCGTCACGTCGATCTCACGGCCGTCACGAGTTGCGATCCTCCGCCCGATGTCTAGTCCCAGTCCATGGGCTTCAAACGTGTCGCCTGTCTCGGGGTCGTTGCGACGCAGAAGTGCCCGGATGCGCGCCAGGAGTTCATCGAGAGCGAACGGCTTTGCGACGTAGTCGTCCGCGCCAGCGTCGAGCCCTGCTACGCGGTCTGGGACTTCTTCGCGTGCGGTGAGCATGAGGATTGGTGTCCGATCTCCGCGCGAACGAAGGGTTCGGCAGACCTCGAGACCGTTGACGAACGGCATCATCACGTCTAGCAAGATCAGCGCCGGATGGTGTGACTTCACCGCCTCAAGTGCGGCGGCACCGTCCGCCACGGAAACGAACGAATAACCCTCGAAACCAAGGATCCGTTCGAGAGCCTGACGTACCTCAGGGTCATCCTCAGCGATGAGGATCGTCTGACTTTCCATCTCGCTCTTGCTCCTCAGATTGAAACTGACACCGTCGGCTTGTACAGGCATTGTTGTGGCTACTCGTCGCGAGACGCGGGATCAACTCCCGCGATAGTCAACATGTCGACCATGGCGAAATCGTCGCGTCCTGAACGGGTCGGCAACGTGGGGTGCCACGCGGGGTCCGCCGACAGGTACGAGCCCGCGTCCATCTGCAGCAGGCCGATGAAGACCTCAGCCACGATCCGCCCTCCCACTGGCCCGAGGTGCGCTCCGTCGTTTACAACATCTGCCTCGCGCAGGATGTAGAGCCAGAGTGGCGTTTGGCGGTCGAGGTTGGCGCCGAAGTCGCCGAAGAGTGAAAGGTCGGCAGCGCTGAGCGGCGTTTCGTTCATTGCCGCAGCTACCTCTTGGCCAGTCGCGATCTCCCATGTCAGATGCCGTAACAGGTTCCGGGTGGCAAGTGACGTGGGTCCGACGTCCTCGCCGCGCCCTGCGCCGATCGCACTCGCTGGCAATCGAAACAGAGGGCTCGAGATCGACGTGTCGATCCGTTTCGCATTCTTCACCTCACCGTCGCCGAAGTCGAAGAACGTCTGCCAGTCGATGAAACGGCGCGCGGCACGATGGCCTCCGGTTAGGTCGTCGGGGTCCGGTTGGCCGAATTCGGCCGGGTCGAAGACGAATGCAAAGAAGGGGTCCCCATCATCTCCGGCGAGATTCGCCCGGTAGCTGGGTCGCACCATCGAATGTCCGAATCGATATGCCGACGTCTGGAACTCGACCGGGATTCTGGCGACGTCTTCGGTGTAGTGACGACGACCATTGGCCACGATGTCATCGACCAACTCCTGTCCAACGATCAGCGGCAGATACTCGTGAAGAATCATCCACTGGTAGTGCCAGCGGACGAGCTGCATTGCCGCCGCCATGGCCGCATTGCCGCGCTCACCTGAGGCGATGACGCGATCGACAACCGCATTGTGGAACCTCAAGAACGCCACTTGAAGACCGCTGATGACCAGATTTTCGTCGTTGCGTGAGTCTCCGATGATGGCCTGGCCCGTGGAGTCCCGCGGAAGATCCTCGAATTGCCCGCCGAATTCGACGACGAAGTGGAGACCGTCCTCCTCGTACAAGTCGGGGGACTCCTCGGGGCCACCCCCATACACGCTGTCGAGGTCGAACCGGGGAGTCCGAAGGTTGGTGCTTCGTCCCAGTGGAGTAGCGCGACCGAGGTTCGACCCCGCGTCCCGGGTGATGTCGTGGTCAAGGAATTGCCCGAAGAACGTCGTTCCAGCAGGGTGCGTGGCGTTGTCTCGATTATTCGGACTGAGTTCGGGCTCGGTGATCAGCCGAATCGGCCCGACCTCGATTGGATCATTTGCATCGAGAAGTCCTCCCGGCCTGCTCAGTTCGATCAGGGCTTCGCGCATCTCTCGGGTTTCTTGTCGCCCGATGTCGTTGCGGGTGAACAGGCGACTGAAGCGATCTGGCCCGTCGGTTTGAGGTGCGGCCCGCAGCTGTCGTTCTGCGTTCTGTCCGTCCGGTGGCCGCCGGCCTTCCCCGTCTCGCGCGCCACGTCGATCGCCGCCTCTCCCTCCTCCTTGGCCGCGGCCGCCGTCTCCTCCGCGCCGGCGACCGTCCAGCGCTCCGGCGACCCCCGGCGCTCCAATGACCACGGCGGCGCCTGCTCCGAGTCCAGCCACGCCGAGGAACGCCCGACGGCTGTTCGACCTGGGGGGTGACGTGGTCGCTTGCTGCTCGGATTCTTCGCTGTTGGCGTCGGGGTGGGGGGTGAACTCGTCCACTGAGAGGTCTCCTTGTGTGAGGGGACTTCCAGCGTCAGCGAGTCAGAACAGCGCATCGCAAAGCAATCGATAAGAAACCCAAAAGCCTGGCCGTCACGTTCGGCACTTGTATCTCGCTTTACAAAACGTAAAGTAGGGCGCATGACCGAGTTCAACCTCAATGGCACGCCCGTCTCTGTAGGCGATCACCACGAGCATCTCCTCACCGCCTTGCGTGATGAGCTGGGTGTCATGTCACCGAAGGACGGCTGCGCGCCGTCGGGTCAATGTGGCTGCTGCACGGTCATCGTCGACGGAAAAGCACGAGTCTCGTGCCAGACCGGCCTCGAGAAGGTGGCGGGGGCGCAGGTCTTGACGCTCGAAGGTGTGGACGAGACCGAGCGCGAGGACATGGCCGCTGCATTCGCCGCGCACGGGGCTCTGCAATGTGGCTTCTGCACCCCCGGAATCCTCATGCGAACGAAGGCCATGATCGACAAGAAGGGCAAGGACCTCACGCGGGCGAACGCCGCGGCACTTCTCGGCGCACACCTCTGTCGGTGTACGGGTTACATCAAGATCCTCGATGCCGTCGAGGACCTCGCTCAGGGGGAAGTTTCCGTGGCTCTGCTGCCAGGGGGCGTGGGAAGCCGCGGCGTGAAATACGAAGCTCACGACTTGGCCCTGGGAGATCGGCCATACATCGACGACATGGTTCCTGAAGGTTTGCTACACGGCGCCGTGCATCTGACAGAACATGCCCGGGCCGACATACTCGCGATCGACGCCAGCGCGGCCGAGGCTGTCGATGGAGTCATCGGCGTGATCACTGGTGCGGACGTGCCGGGTGAGCTTCGTGCAGGAATCATCTACAAGGACTGGCCGATCTTCATCCCGGCCGGTGGACGCACGAGTTACCTCGGCGACGTCCTGGCGCTGGTTCTTGCCGACACGCGAGCGATCGCCCGTCAGGCCGCAACCCTGATCGAGGTCACCTACGACGTACTGCCGCCGATGACGAACCCGGCCGAGGCGGTCGCATCCTCGGAGAATGCAGTGTGGGAGATCGACGGCAACGTCTTGTCCACGTCCACGTATGCCCGTGGCGATGTTGGCTCTGGATTGGCAGAAGCTGCACACGTTGTTCGTGAGACGTTCCAAACGCAGCGAATCGACCATGCGTTCGTAGAACCGGAGAGCACCCTGGCGGTGCCAATCGCCGCTGGCGACAAGTTGCCAACCACAGGAACTACAGGAGACGCACCCTCAACAAGCGATGAGCGGCGTCTTTATGTGTATTCGGGTGGTCAGGGAATCTGGGACGACCGAAACGATATCGCACGAATCCTCGACATCGACACCTCGAGAGTGCTGACGGAACTTGTGAGCAACGGTGGCGCATTCGGCGGCAAGGAGGACATGTCGAATCAGGGGCAGACCGCACTTGCCGCGTGGCTCTTGAACCGCCCGGTGAAGACCACGTTCTCCCGAGAAGAGTCGTTTCTCGTGCACACGAAGCGGCACCCGATTCGGATGGAGTACGAGGCAGGTTGTGATGGCGACGGGAAGCTCCTCGGTCTGCGAGTTCGGATGCTTGGGGACTCCGGGCCCTATGCCTCGGTTGGCATGAAGGTCCTCGAACGTGCCGCGGGCCATGCATCTGGTCCATACGTCGTGCCCAACATCGATGTCGAAGCAGTGGCTGCCCGCACGAACAACTCGGTCTGCGGTGCTTTCCGCGGGTTCGGGGCCAATCAGGCCCAGTTCGCCATGGAGGGTGTCCTCGATCGCCTCGCCGAGATGGCAGGCATCAGTGGGTGGGAGATCCGCAACCGCAATGTGATCACCCCCGGGGATGTCTGGGGACCAGGCCAAAGGATGGACGACGGCTGTCTCGGCGCGCGCGAATGTCTCGATGCGGTGAAGCCGGCGTATGACGAAGCGATCGCAGCAGGCAAAGCAGTCGGACTGGGTCTCGGTCTGAAGAACTCTGGTCTCGGAAACGGATTCAAGGAGATCGCAAGGGCGGTCGTGCACTTCCGCGAAGACGACAAGGTCGAAGTTCGCCACTGTTGGACCGAGATGGGCCAGGGCGTCCACACGGTCGCGCTCCAGGTGGCTGTGGAAGAGCTCAAGATCGACGCTGAGCGTATAGAAGTGATCGTCGACTCGACACGCGAGCTTGGCGCCGGTCAGACGACGGGGAGCCGCGGGACTCTCATGGGTGCTGGATCGGTGAAGGATGCCTGCGAGAAGGCTGTCGCCGATGGCTGCAAGGTTGGGGTCGACTACGAGGGTGAGTACCGAGTCGATTGGACCAACTCGATGAGCGAAGGGTTGGAGAACCCGATCATCCACTCGACGTTTGGCTACGCGGCGCAGCTCGTGATCATGAACCGAGACAGTGGCACCATCGAGAACGTCGTGGCCGCCCACGATGTCGGTCGGGCCGTGAACCCGTTGCTTTGCGAAGGCCAGGTGGAAGGCGCTGTGCATATGGGACTGGGTTACGCCCTCAGCGAGGGGTTCCCCTGCGATGAGGACGGCAAGCCGCTGAACGAGACGCTTCGTAGCCTCGAGATTATTCGACCGAAGGACATGCCACCTGTCGAAGTAATCCTGGTGGAGTCGCCCGAGCCGAACAGCCCGTACGGCGTCAAGGGTGTGGGAGAGATCGGCCTCGTTCCAACCGCCGGCGCCGTTGCTGCAGCAATGCACGATCGAGATGGCGAGTGGAGAAGCGAGTTGCCGATGGTCAGCGAAAAGAACCGGGAGCGTGCCTCAGCCTGGACTGTGTGATAATTCCGATATCGAATCACACATAAAGTAGTGATCTCCATACCGATGGGGTTAAATGCCACACAGAGTGGTACAACAGTCTCCATGACATACGATCTCCGACTCTCAGTGCGGGTCCTCTTTCTGGCGTTCGCAATCTGTGCAACGCTCGTAGCCGTTCTGGCTGCAACGTCCGAACGAGCTGTCGCGGCTGTCGCTGACGTCGTCGTCAGCGAACTCATGTACAACCCGGAGTCGGACCTCGACACCGACGAGTTTCTCGAGATCCACAACACCGGGAACACGACGGTCGATATCGGAGACTGGTGCGTCGATGGGGCCAGCTTCTGTTTTCCGGCCGGAACGACGATCGTCGCCGATGAGTACCTAGTGATCAGCCCGGACCCCGCTCGACTCTTGGCGGTGTACGGAGTGACCTCTGCGGGCACCTACGACGGCGGACTCAAGAATGGCGGGGAGAGCATTCAGCTCCTCGATGCCGGTGGCGCGATTGTGCACGAGTTCTCCTACGACGACACGGGCGTTTGGCCGACCCTTCCCGACGGCGAAGGACCAAGCCTCGAGTTGATGGCGCTCGACGCACGCTCGAGCGCCTGGGGTTGGGTCGCCTCGAGCGCGGCTAGCGGCCACACCGCCGGTGGTCCCAACAGCGAGTCGGTAGCTGGCACGCCGCCCTCGATCACCGACGTGACCGCATCGGCGGCATCACCCGCTGCCGGCGAGGCCGTGACCGTGAAGGCCACGATCACGAACGCAACATCTCCACCGCAACTCGTTTGGCGCACAGACCTCGGATCCGACTCCACCATTCAGATGAGCGGTGTGGCGCCGAGTTTCAGCGCCACGATTCCCGGCCAGTCAGCGGGAACATTGCTCGAGTATCGAATCGAGACAGACGGGGCCTTCGATCATCGTTGGCCTCGGCACGACGACTCGAGGGCGACCCTCGGCGTCTTCTACCCGCGCACCGTCGCGTCGAATCTGCCGGTGTTCGAGTGGTTCATCCGCGACGCCGACTACGACTCGATGATCACCGACCATCTCGAGGACGACATGTTGTTCGAGAGCGTGCTGGTCGTTGGCGATGAGGTCATGACCGGGGCCAAGGTCCGAGTCCGCGGATCGTCATCTCGTTTTCTGCCCAAGGTGAATTTCAAATGGGAGCTTCCGCAGGGTCATGATCTCGAGGGTGTGGGTCTGCTCATCGAGGCGATCGACGAGTTCGCCATGCAGGGTGAATTCAGCGACCGGACCTACGGGCGAAGTCTGCTCACCTGGCGTGCGTTCGAGATGGTTGGAATCCCGACAACGCAGACCTTCAAGATCCGAGTCGAGCGCAACGGTGAGTTCCACGGGCTCTACAGCTACATGGATACGTACGACAAGACCTGGCGCAAGCGCTTCGACATCCATGAAAACGGATCGTTCTATAAGGCGCAGTCCGGCGCGTTCTCGGACCGAAAGATCGAGAAACGTTGGGATCTAAAGGACGGCTCGCAGGGATTCGTCCCCCTGGAGGCGATGCTCGATGTGATCATCGACGGGAGCCCGGCCGAGCGAGAAGCCTACGTTCGTGCGAACTTCGATGTCCCACAAATGATCGACTACGCCGCAGTCACGGCCTTGTCGCAGCACATCGACTCGGCATCGAAAAACTTCTATGCATACTTGCCGAACGACACGGGTAAGTGGCAGCTGATTCCATGGGATCTCGATCACACCTGGGGAAACACCTGCTGTCCAGTGTTCAGTGATTTCGTCACGCCGGCTGAACCGGGTGACAAGGTCAACCTCATGCTCGACGCGCTTCTCGCAGTCGACGAGTACGAAGCTCAATATTTTGTGCGGGTGAAGGAATTGCGCGACCAGCTTCTCGCACCTGGGTTGCTCGAGGGCATCTTCGACGCTGAGGTCGGCATCGCTGCATCTGAGGCCGCTCTCGACAAGGCGATCTGGGGGCAGTGTTGCTCGGTGTCGTTCGACCGCAACGAACTCTTCGGCGACATCGAGGCGCGTCGGGTCGTGTTCGACAATGATCCTCGGGTCGGTGGGGGCGGTCCAAATCCCGTGGAGTTCGAGTGTTCTGTGTCCTTCGCCGGGAACGATGCCGTGGTGTCGTTCGCTGGTCCTCGTGGCGACCGTGAGTTTCTTCGGAGTGTTGAGTCCGGTTGGGTGGCGACGGTGACCGGCCAGGCGAGCGAGACGGTTGCCGGTGGCGCGGGTGACTCGTACTTCGTGCGGCTGAAAGGCAACGGTTACAGCGACACGCCGCTAGGACGCACCGATGTGACGTGTGCGTGACTATTCATCCAGCATGTCGAAGAGAGGCTCAGTCGTCCTCGTCGAGTTCAGCTTGACGTTTGGCGAGTTCGGCTTCCCGCTCAAGACGCCGTCCCTTCGCTGCAGTCGACTCGAAACCATCGGACCCTGGGGCACCCGGGGTGGTGGATGCAGGCCAGTCTTCAGAGTCCTCAAGGCCACGAGGTGCGGGCTTCCCATCGACGCGTGTTGGACGGCTGTAGGTCGCTCCAGGGGTGAAGCCGGCGTTCACTGGCCTCCCGAGTGCAAGCCAGGTCATGGCGCCCAAGGTCGGAACGAAGATGACCAGCAACAGCCAAACGATCTTGTCCAAGTTTCGAATCAGGACTCGGTCAGTTGCGATGACGTCGAGCACCGACCAGATCCAGAGCGCAAGAAGCGCCAAGCCGAACAGTACGGGTACAAGCCTTGCCATGCATGGAGTGTTCCGTCACTGAGCCGTGTGGTCAAGTGCTGGGCGGCAGATCTCAGCGGATCTTGGTGCCATTGAGTGCGGTGATCATTCCTGCTGCTGCTTTATCGCCGATCTTGTCGAAGAACAGCCGAAGGCCGAAATCGAGGAGACCGAAGGGCCCGTTCAGCTCGAGCGTCGCATCGTACGTGACGTCGCAGCCGCCGGAGCGGTCAACGACCTCAATGATGTCGTAACTACGAAAGAACGCCGTCTTTGCTTCCGCGACCATCCTGTTCGGCGAAGCAAACTCGATGACCTCGTATCGAAGCGCCGCGCCGGCTACTTTCACGTCGTATGCGGCTCCGAGGCCCGGACCGTCTCCATCAACTTGCAAAGCGGAACTGACCCCAGGATCCCACTCAACGAAATTCTCGAGGTCGGCCATATACGCGAAGGCGTCCTCTCGACTCATGGAGCTGCGGATCGTTGTGACGTAGTGGGCCATGTGGTGTGCCTTTCTGGCCGTTTGAGGATGCCCGAAACTCGACGAGACGACTCTCGCGCGCTCCCACACGACACTCGGGCTTTACATTTTGTAAAGTACTCGAGTGTCCGCTTCAGAGCTTGCCGAGAATCAGACGACGGGCCTCGTGTGCGCTCACAACCACTTCTATTCCGCGCTTGCCCGCGGCATGCCAGCGCCGCCACGTACCCCAACCGAGTTCATCGAGATCCTCGAGCTCGTTTGGTGGCGTCTCGACATGGCGCTTGACCTCGAGATCATTGAATGGTCGGCGAAGCTCTCGGCCCTCACCGCACTGGAGAATGGCTGCACGGCGGTTATCGACCATCACGAGTCACCCAACGCGATCGAAGGTTCTCTGTCCGTAATTGCAGACGCGTGCGCAGAGGTTGGTGTGCGAGTCAATTGCGCCTATGGGGTGACCGATCGTCACGGAGCGTCAGGCGCGGCGGCAGGACTTGCGGAGAACGACAGGTACTTGTCCGCGGGTGGGCGCGGCATGGTCGGGCTTCATGCCGCATTCACGTGTGAACCCCACACGATCGCCGCAGCAGCAGACCTCGCGCTTCGCCATGGAGTCGGGGTCCACGTACATGTGGCTGAGGGGCCGAGCGACACCTGGGAGATGCTTCGGGGCCATACCACCGATGATTGGCTCTTGATCCATGGCGTACACTTGCCGGACGATCACGGCCTCTCCGGCACGATGGTGCACAACGCCCGATCCAACATGAACAACGGCGTTGGATACGCCCGACCGATGCGATTCGCGAACTCGATCGCACTGGGTACGGATGGCATCGGTAGCGACATGCTCGACGAATTCCGTGTTTCATTCGTGCGAGCACGAGAGCTCGACGTCACGATGACTCCCGACGTGATCTGGACGTGGCTCGAAAACGGGCTCGACCTCTTCCCCGAAGCGCGCAACGACGTCGTGACCTGGAACTATGAGCCAATGGATCCATGGCGCCTCGCGTACACCACAGGGGTCAGGCCCCTTCGTGTCGAGGTCGATGGTCAGATCCTGTTGGACAACGGTGTTCCCACTCGGGTGGACGCCAATGAAATCAAGGCGAAAGCCGCAGAAGCTGCCAATAAGCTCTTCAAAAAACTCGAAGGGGCCTGACCCCTTTTTCAACAAAGGGGTCAGGCCCCTTGCTCGATCAGACTGGATTACCGATGACTGCCGCAATCAACGCACTGGACTCTGGACTCGCTGTTTTTGGGGACTTTGCACCCGATGGTCAGACGGCGTATGACAACGCGGTCGTGCGCTTCCGCGAGAAGAACATCGTGCTGCCGACCTTTGCGCAGCTCCGTGACCCATCGACCATCCCGAGCAGCATTGTCGACCAACTCGCGACTGTCGAGAAGGACGCTGCGGACGCACGAAACCTCTTTCGAGTGCACTGGTACAACGAACATGCAGATGCCCCGGGCGACAACTTCCCAGGGTTCGTCGACGTGCCCACGCACATCGAACTCCCCAGCGAGATGACGGGCGTCGATGCCCGCATCGTCTTGGCGTTCGGCAACCGCTTCCCGATGATTCGAGCGCACAAGGTGCTGGCTGCGTACAGCTGCCTCGCTGCTCGACTCGTGACCGGACGGTTCGACCCCACACAGAATCGTGCGATCTGGCCAAGCACAGGAAACTATGCGCGTGGCGGGATCGCCATCAGCAAGATCATGGATGTGCGCGGGGTGGCGATCCTCCCCGAGGGCATGAGCCGCGAGCGATTCGAATGGTTGGAGCGCTGGACGATCAACCCCGATGAAGACGTGATCAAGACATTCGGCACCGAGAGCAACGTCAAGGAGATCTACGACGCGTGTAATGAGCTGGCGCTTGATCCGGTCAACGTGATCTTGAATCAGTTCAGCGAGTTCTCCAATCATGTCGGGCACTATGCGGTCACCGGTCCGTCGCTCGAGAAGGTCTTCGAAGATGTCACCGCGTCGACCGGAGGGAATCTGGCGGCCTACGTTTCGGCGTCGGGTTCGGCCGGAACGCTTGGTGCCGGCGACTACCTCAAGGACCAACACGGCACGAAGATCGTCGCCGTCGAAGCGCTCGAATGTCCGACCCTGCTCTACAACGGCTTCGGCGACCACAACATCCAAGGCATCGGCGACAAACACGTACCGCTGATTCACAACGTGACGAACACCGACATGATCGTCGGCGTGAGCGATGACTCAACCAACCGCCTCGACATCATGTTCAACACTCCGGCTGGCAAGCGGGTCATGGCAGAGCGAGGCCTCGATCCGATGCTGACCGACATGCTCATCGACTTCGGATACAGCTCGATCTGCAACACGCTTGCCGCAATCACCACGGCCAAGGCAATGGGACTCGGTTCAGATGATGTCGTGATGTCGGTCGCCACAGACGGAAGCGACCTGTACAACTCCGACCGCGAACGAATCATGAGCACTCACTACGCCGGTGGATTCGAAGAGTCGGATGCGAACGAGGTCTACGAGAATCACCTCGTCGGCCTGCCGACGGAACACCTCGAGATGGGCGAGATCGAACGCAACCGCGTGTTCAACCTCGGCTACTTCACCTGGGTTGAGCAGCAGGGAATCGACATCGCGGACTTCGAAGTTCGTCGCAGTCAGGACTGGTGGGCTGGTCTTCGCCCGCTGGCGGATAAATGGGACGGGATGATCGAGGACTTCAACGCCGCCACCGGCGCAAGCCACGGCTGATCGGGCGTCCAGTGTCGCCAGAACTGAACCCGTTCCTACGGTATCGCGATCGTCTCGATAGTTATCAGGCTGTACGTGACGGCCTCATGAGCGACGACCAGTGGGTTGACATCGTGAGCACCTTGGATGTCGCTGTGGACAGCGTCGAGGGTCATGGCTTTACGCAGACCCCCATTGTCGAGGCGAAAGAATTGGCTGCCGCAGCCAATCTCGACGTCGACCTCTGGATCAAAGCCGAACCGAACAATGTCGGAGGTTCGCACAAGGCGCGGCACTTGATGGGTGTGGCAATACAGATGCTCGTGGACGAAGCCCTGGGCGCTCCGTTCTCCGAGCGGCTCGCGATCGCCAGCTGCGGAAATGCGGCCATGGGTGCAGGAGTTATTGCTGCAGCGATGAAACGCCCGATCGACATCTTCGTGCCGACATGGGCTGACACAACTGTGGTTGCTCGCCTCACCGACCTCGGTTCGACGGTCAATCACAGTGAACGTCGTGAAGGCGAAGCCGGCGATCCGGCATACCTACGGTTCCGCGAGGCTGTCAAAGGGGGGGCACGGGCCTTCAGTGTTCAGGGAACCGACACTCCGGCGACATTCGACGGTGGACGGACATTGGGATGGGAGCTCGCGGATCAACTCCCAGACATCGATGTCATGTACATCCAGGTCGGTGGAGGAGCGCTCGCGACCTCGGTCTCCTTGGCGGTCCCGGATGCACGACTCCACCCGGTCCAGGCGGAGGGTTGTGCGCCGCTCAGTCGCGCGTGGGATCGCCTCGAGCCCGAGTTCGACTTCGCGGACGCGGAAAAAAATCCTGACGAATACATGTGGCCTTGGGACGACCCACAGAGCTTCGCCACCGGCATCCTCGACGACATCACGTACGACTGGTTGCCGCTTCTGCGGTGCACCGTCGCTTCCGGTGGTGAACCGATCGTCGCGCCCGAGTCGCGTATTCGAGAGGCGTACGAAATGGCGCACACGTACACGTCGATCAACGTTTGTTCCACAGGCTCTGCCGGTCTCGCCGGACTACTCACTCAACCGCCACCGCAGCAAGAACGAGTTGTGTTGCTGTTTACGGGAATCGACCGGAGCTGAGTCGTGTCCTCGCCGAGTTGTCCGTTCGGAGGGTCAGACCCCAAAGCGGGGTCAGCTTGCAGCCGGGCTGAGAAGGTCATGCCATTCCGGGTTCTCGCGGACGTGGTCGGCGGCGAACGAGCACAGCGGTGCGATCCTGCGTCCCGAATCGCGCAGGTCCTGCAGGAGTCCATCCATCAGACGTCCGGCGTAACCCCGTCCCCGGTACTCGGGCCGCGTTCGGACGTGACGCACGGTCACGAGGCCATCATGTTCGGTGTACTGGGCGACGCTGACTGCGTCGCCGTCTCGGCGGAGTTCGAAGCGGCCATCAGCGACGTTCTCCACAATGACGAACGACGACTCGCCGACAGGCGTAACCGCGGTTTCGGCAAGTTTGGCCGCCAGCACCTCGTTCGACGGTTCATTCAGGTGCGATCTCATAGTGCGGAAACCGTACTGCAAACAGGTTTCTTCCCCATCTATTCACAGAGGGTCATTGCCGAGGAGCCACTGGTGGACAAGGCTGGAGCAATGCTCAAGGACCTCATCCAGTGACGTCGGCCTTTGTTGTTCATGACGTACAACGAATCGGCAGATCGATCGCGAACGTCGTGCGCCCGACGTCTATTCATGAGGCGCTCGACGCCCTCCGCGATGGTTTGTCTCGTCCGATGGCCGGAGGAACGGACCTTCTGCTTGATCTCCAGCGTGGTGGCCCAGGCGAACCGGTCAGTGTCGTGGACCTGACCACGATCAGCGGATTTCGCTCGATCACTGATGAAGGCGACCACTGGTTGCTCGCCGGAGGCGTGACCCACAACCAGATCGTTCAGCACGAGGGCATACGCAACACCGCTCTGCCGCTCGCACAGGCGTGTCTGGAGGTCGGATCCCCTCAACTGCGAAACCGAGCAACGATAGCCGGAAACCTTGTGACCGCGAGCCCCGCGAATGACACGATCTCCGCACTGATGGTGCTCGATGCCACCGTCGAACTGAGTCAGATCGACGGTGAAAACGTCGCCGTTCGAGAGGTCGCAGTGGGGGACTTCTTTACTGGCTTTCGGTCAACGGTCATTGCCACAGGCGAACTGATTACGGCGATTCGTGTCCCGAAGCTGGGCGAACAGGAACGAGCGATCTGGGTGAAGCTCGGGTTGCGGAGAGCCCAGGCGATCAGCGTCGTTCATGGAGCGATCGTCGTAGGCCTCGATGGTGGGGTTGTGGCCTCTGCGAAGCTTGCCTTGGGAAGCGTCGCAGCCACGGTCGTGATCGTGAACGAGTTCGCTGAAGGGCTCGTTGGCAAGGTTCTCGACGACGAAACGATCATGGCGACGGCCGCGGCAAGCGCCGCAGCGGTGAGTCCGATCAGCGATGTCCGGGCCACCGCCGAGTATCGCACGATGGGCATCGAGGTTCTCGTCGCTCGTGCATTACACGCGCTCGCGAACGATCAACAGGCAAGCATGTGGCCGGACTCGCCAGCAACACTCAGCACGCCAGAGCAGCTCAGTGGTGATGCGCCCTGTCCGAGTTCCGCGCTCGAGGACTCGTCGATCATCACAGTGGAGGTCAACGGGACTTCGGTCAGCGGCTCGAAATCGACGATGACGTTGCTCGATTGGGTTCGCGAGGAAGCCGTCTCGACTGGCATGAAGGAAGGCTGCGCCGAAGGCGAGTGCGGCGCATGCACGATGCTTTTGGATGGTGCTGCGGTGATGAGTTGTCTCGTGACTGCTGCGCAGGCGGACGGGCGATCCGTCGACACTGTTGAAGGCCTCGACCATCCGATTCAGCGAGCATTCATCGACGAGTTCGCCGTCCAATGTGGTTTCTGCATACCTGGCTTCCTTATGTCGGCCGCTCGGCTGCTCGAGGAGAACGACGACCCCGACGTGGGTCAGATTCGCCTCGGACTGTCGGGAAATCTGTGTAGATGTACGGGTTACTACCCGATCATCGACGCCGTTCGTGAAGCCGCAGTAGAGCTACGAGGTCAACATGGCTGAACATGAGAAAGAGGTCACTCCATCGGCGGTTGGCGCGTCAGCCCCCCGAATCGACGCGTTCGACAAGGTGTCCGGTGCAGCCGGATACCCGGCCGATCGGGTGCCGTCCGACGCCCTGTTCGCCAAGATCGTGTTCTCGAATGAACCACACGCTCGCATGTTGTCCATCGACACGAGCGCAGCCCTCGGCGTGGACGGCGTCGTGGAGGTTCTCACCGCAGCCGATGTTCCGGTAAATGAATATGGCTTGACGATATTCGATCAGCCGGTCCTCGTCGGGCCGGACCATACGGGCCGGTCGGCTGTCGACGCTTCGATCAGCCGATGGGAGGCGGACAAGGTTGCCATCGTGATCGCCGAGTCTGCCGCTATCGCCTCGTCCGCTGCAGCGCTCATCGAGGTCGAATGGGAGCAGTTGGCCGTTGTCGAGGACATCGAATCGGCCAAGGACGACGCCGTCCTCGTACACCCCGAGGCAGGAACGAACTCGTACTACGAGATGCGGATTCGCAAGGGCGATATGAACCGGGGCTGGGCGGAGTCGGACGTCATCGTCGAGGGCACCTACACCGTGCCGCATCAAGAGCACGCCTACCTTCAGGTCGAGGCCGCAACGAGCTGGATCGATGAGCAGGGTCGGGTGACCGTCGAGACGACCGGGCAATGGGCATGGGAAGACCAGCAGCAGATCGCCCATGCACTCGACCTTCCATCCGATCAAGTGCGGGTGATCTATGCCGCGATCGGCGGTGCGTTCGGGGGCAAGGAAGACATGACGCTACAGATTGTCATGGCCCTCGCTGCCCAACGGCTGAACGAGCTTGGGATCTCCCGTCCTGTGCATTGCCGGTGGTCTCGGGAAGAGTCGATCGTCGGTCATCACAAACGCCATCGCGGGCAGATCCATGCGCGTCTCGGCGCCACGTCCGACGGCATGATCACCGCGGTCGAGGCGGAAG
>CAXMRH010000175.1:0-3054 GCA_964196045.1 uncultured Chthoniobacterales bacterium
CCGAAAGCAGGAGTGTCTCACCGAGGAACTCGATGCCCTGGGTGAATGCTGCTGCTTGGCGGAAGGACTCTGTCCCCGGAGTCTCGTTCGCCCATACCAGAGAGCTGACGAGTCCGGCCGTGAGTGCCATTGCGCCCATGAGCAACATGGGTCGCCACATCAACTTGGCCATCTTGTGGATCGGCAGGTCGCCCGGTGCAGTGCTCGTGGTCTTTGCCGGGCCCCACTTCGTCTTGATGTCTCCATTGGTTATGGCCGGTTGGTCGCTATGACCATGGAGCGAGACGAGCGACGATTTGACCGCATCTACCCGAAACCACAGTCGAACGATGATGCCCATCAAGATCACTGCAATGGCGATCTTGACCATGCCGAACGAGAAGATCGACAGGCCAAAGGTCCAAGCGAGTGTTTCCCCGTAGGAGTTGTTGGCGTCGATGTTCGCAGCGGCAACGAAGTTGCCCACCACCGACGCAGTTGCGCCCATCAACCCGACAAACGCAAGCGCGAGTCCGACTGTGCGGTACTTGGACCGCGTTGTCGGATCTGCACCAGCTGCTGGTCGCGCTGCGAGCTGAGTTATTGCAGCCATATGTGTTCCCTTTCTCTTGTGCCCCCTTGTTGGGACGTTCGAGATTGGAAACCAAGGCTTTTGCGGCCGGCTTTCCCAAATGTCGCAATTGTGAAAGTTGCTCGGCAAATCAGGTCGGTGGGACCCGGTCTAGGCCTCGGAGAGAACGACCAGTGTCTCCAGACCTTGCACGTCGATTACATCGATCTTGCCGTATCCGAGCTCGATCCAACCGCTGCCCTCGAGCTGTTTGAGCACCCGATGTACACTTGTTCGAGCTACTCCCAACATGTCCGCGAGCTGGTCTTGCGTGAGATTCACCGAACCGTCGTCGCTGCTTTCGCGCAGCAATAGCGACGCGAGTTGAGCTTCCAAGCTTCCGGCAAGCAGATCTCCCAAGCGGTGTTGCAGACCTGCCATTCGTTCAGCGAGCGAGAGGATCCAACGCTGCGCGACGTGTGGACGGGTCTGGAGCATCTCGAAGAGCGACGTGCTGTCGAGCGAAAGAATCGTGGAGTCTTCCAGCGCAATCGCATCAAATGGTTCCGGCTCGCCCAGGAAGGCCGGCACATCTCCGAACACATCTCCGGCATGCAAGATTTGGAGGGAGACGCGTCGCTCGTTGATGACCCGTGACAGTTCCACGGTTCCCCCATGAACCACATGTATTCGTGCAGCGGTGTCGCCGCTACAGAACACGAACTCACCTGCGGCGAATCGTGATTCACCGAAGTGATCGACCAGCTGAGAGATATCGCCCTCCACTAGGGGAGCGCGACGACCGCGGCCGAGACAACACGCGATCCAGGCCGCATACTCCGAGAGGCGCGCTCCAGCGGTTCCGAGGTTGCGCTGACGCGGAGATCCCATGTTCGGTTAACCCGTTGGAGGCCTAGAGGCTTCCGCAGTCGCTGCTGTGTCCTCAGGGAGGGGATTCCGGGAGGAGATCCCAGAAGGCTCCGAGATCTCTTCACAACTTCTCCACATTTGGCCCGGAGAATTGTCTTCATCACGTCAGTACGACTCACGCAGTCCGTACGACCAACCAAAGGAGTCATTCATGTTCGGTGCACGTCGTCGAGGCTTTCCCTGGGCGGGCCTTCTTCTCATCGTTACGGGGTTCGCCCTCGCAATCGTCGTCGGAAGTGCAGGGTCAGCAGTTGGCGCTCTGCTCTTCTTGCCGTTGCTGGCACTCAAGCTGATGTTCTTCTTCTTCATCCTCGGGATGCTGATGAGGTTCATCGGCCGGCGATCCGGCTATTCGAATCAGGGCGGTGGTTCCTACAGGGGCCGTCACCATCCTCGTGATCGGCGACGCGATGCAGCGCGGGTTGAGCCGACGCAAGCCGAAAAAGATTGGGCAAAGGCACGAAAGGAAGCCCGAGAAGAGATCGACGATCTCTTTCCTGATTCAATCAAAATGCCCGACTCCGCCACAATGGACGAGTGAGTTCCCTCAAATGACCACGGTCCTAGTCGTGGACGATGAGCCGAGGATTGTCCGCCTTGTCGCCGATTACCTGCAACAGGCGGGCTTCCGCGTTGTCGAGGCCGGGAACGGGAACCAGGCTCTGGAGGTCTTCCGTCAGCACCAACCCGACCTCGTCGTTCTGGATCTCGGGCTTCCCGGGCTCGACGGTCTCGATGTGATCCGCACGATCAGACAGACGTCCGATGCGCCGATCATCATCCTGAGCGCTCGAGCCGATGAGACCGACCGTGTGGTTGGTCTCGAGTTGGGTGCAGATGACTACGTCGTCAAACCGTTCGGCGGTCGCGAGCTCGTGGCCCGAGTTCGAGCCCTGATGCGGCGCATCGATGCCGTCGTCCCCGACGACGTTCACCATGTAGGAACGGCAATGGTCGACATTCCGAAGATGCGAGTCACGGTCGACGGCACCGAGATCGATCTCACTCCAACTGAATTTCAACTGGTCGCGACAATGATCGCGCAGCCGGGCAGGGTGTTCACCCGAGGACAACTGCTCGATGCCGTCCACGGGGTGAGCTTCGAATCGTACGAGCGGGCGGTCGACGCACATGTGAAAAACATTCGCCGCAAGTTCGGCTCGGCGCCCGGGAGCCCGAAATTCGTTCTCACCGTCCACGGCGTGGGATACAAGTTCAGTGATGAGTAGACGCGGCCCGCGGATGCGTTCCGGTCATGGCCCCTCGTGGTGGCCTCAGGGTGAGGGTTGGTCGACCCCTCCCGGCAGGGGATATTCGAATTCTCGGCCTCACGTTCGACGGTTCGTAAGGATCGTTGGGCTCCTCATGCTCGGATTCTTTGCGATTCCGTTAGTGGCAGGAGCTGCGCTCACCGCCACCTTTGCGGGGTGGACGAGTGTTGCGGTCGCCGTGATCTTCTGGATCGCCTTTGTTGCAATTGGTTTGCTCGTCGCGAGGTTTGCTTTTCGTAGCTTCGGACCCGTACGAGATCTGATCTCCTCCACGAGCCAACTAGCCGACGGCGACTATTCGGC
>CAXMRH010000176.1:0-4066 GCA_964196045.1 uncultured Chthoniobacterales bacterium
GGGTTCTGACGAGCACGCGCCAGCGATCACACCAAACGCGAGGAGGAGAGTGAGGAGGGACTTCGATCGCCGTGCCATTGATAGTTCTACGCCTCTCACGGTGATTTAGTTCCCTACTTCTTCGGATTGCTCTGCGCTTGAGATGAGGGCGGGGGGTAGTCCCCGATCGCGTTGTCATAGCCGCTTCGTAGGGTCCCAGCATGTGGTTGTTCGAGAGTTCGTGCGTCATTTGTGATGCGGCGGCGAATGGCATCTGTGATTCGTGTGTCGACCGGTTGGTCGTCGCTGAGCCGCCTCGCCTACTTGACATCAGCAGCTTCACCACCTTGTTCAGCTACGAGGGTGTGGGTGCCGAGTTGCTACAGGCGCTCAAGTTCAAGAACCGGCGCGCTGTCCTTGGCACGCTCGTCGATGCGCTCTGTGAATCGCTCCCGACCAATGTCGACTCAATCGTTGCCGTGCCCGGCCATCCAGTCCGGGTGCGCGAGCGCGGTGTCGATCTACCGGCAGTCATGGCACGGCGGATCTCGAGGCGTCTCGATATCCCGATAGCCCAACCGCTCCTGCGCATCGACGATGGCTCGCAGACGGCCAGGGACCGAACCGCGCGCCTCTCAATCGAGTTCCGGGCGGTGCGCGCGGCTGCCCATCACATCCTGTTGGTGGACGATGTGGTTACCACTGGTGCCACCGCTGTTGCCTGTGCCGACGCGCTGCGGCTTGCAGGAAGTGCAATGGTTTCGTTCGCGGCGCTCGCTGCCACGCCTGCCTCGAAATATTCACGTATCAAGGTGCCGTGCGTTAGTGTCGAATCTGCAGGAGAAGTACAATAGAAGTACAACAGAAGATGAACCGGAGGTTGCCCGTGCAGGTAAACATCAGCTCTCGTCGGACTGTGGTGAGTGATCGGTTGCAAGACCTCACTCGATCGAAGCTCAGCAGGCTAGACAAATATGTTCCTGGCTTGGAACGGGCTGATGTGCACTTCTATGAGGAACAGAATCCGCGGATATCTGACAAAGAGATCTGCGAGATCACGGTCAAAGGCCATGGCCATCATGTTCGTACCAAGGTGACTGCGCCCGATCCATACACCGCCATCGATCTGGCCACGGAGAAGCTCGAGCACCAGTTCCACAAGCTCAAGTCGAAGCTTCATCGCCACGAGAGCAACGGGGAGAACTCGATCCGCGTTGAAGAGGTGCCGACGATCGACGGACACGTTCCAGATGTCAACGAGAACATCTCTACGATCGTCAAGAAGAAGCAGTTCCGGATCGATCCGATGACTGCCGAAGAAGCGGTTCTCCAGATGGAGCTGCTCGGACACGATTTCTTCTTGTTCACGAACGCCGAGACGAACGGCTCGGCCGTGGTCTATCTCCGTGACGACGGAGATGTAGGTCTCATCGACGGGGAGTGACCGTCAACTAGCGACTAGCGATCAGTTCTCGCTTTTGCCGTAGTAGTAGCCGGCGGCGCGCTCGACTCCGTTGAGTACGCCGCCGAGCGGACTGACGCGGACTTGGTCGAGCTGCGTCATCGCATCCTCGACCTCGCCCGCGGTGGTTTGGTTCGCCATCACGACGAGGAGCGTTGCGTCTGCGATGCGAGCCAACGTTCGCGTGTCGGCAACGGGTAGCAGCGGTGGCGAATCGATGATCACGATGTCCCAACTCTGGGTCAGCTCGAGAACGAAGTCGAGTGCTGACACGGAGCTCAGTAGTTGTGACGGTGGCGCCGTGGCCTGGCCAGCGGGAAGCACCGACACGCGATCGGTTCCGCTGCGGGTTTCGGCGAAGACCTTTGCGGGACCCCTGCCCTCGAGTTGTTCGGCCAAACCCGGGCCGGATGGCACGCCGAAGAAAGCTGCTTGTGATGGGTTATGCATGTCGCCATCGATGACCAGCACGGACGAACCCGAGCGTGCATAGGCGATCGCCAAGTTCGACGCTGTGGTCGACTTGCCTTCGTTGGCGTTCGGACTCGTGATCAACACGGAATGCAATTGTGTGCTCGGCGTCTTGCTGAACTCGATCCCGAGCTGTAGCCCCCGAAATGCTTCCGTGAATGCAGCCGATCCCGCCCGGTGCCACAAGACCTTCGGCTTCGGCGGGATCGACGCGAGGACCGGAGCGTCGTGCATCGCAGCCCGGAGTTCCGCGGGGCGACGAATGGTGTGGTCTAGCGCTTCGAGGCCAAGGGCAAGCCCTGCTCCTAGTAGCGCCCCGGCGATGAGGCCAAGCGCGATGTTCAGCGGCCAATTCGGGGAAAAGGGGCTGTCTGGGGGTATTGCGGCGTTCAGGATGGAGACCGAGCCACTCTGGTTGAGCTCGATCAGAACATCGATGTCGTTGAGCTGCTCGCGTAGCCCGGTCTCGGCTCGGTCTAGGGCGGCGAGTTGACTGTCGAGGGCTGCAGTGTCCGTGGCGGTCGCCCGTGATCGTTCGAGAGCTGTGCGTTGGGCGGTGATGTCTACGAGGCGCGTGTCGATCACGGTGAGCGAGTTGTTGTACCGCTCCGCCGAAGCGGCGCTGCGCTCTGCCACGAACGCTTCGGCCCACGTGTTGGCGATTGCCGCCGCGCGGGCAGCGTCCTCGTCGACGGCGGTGAAGATCAGCTTGTCGGAAGAACCGGCGGGGGAGACATCTGCCTCGACCTCGGCGCCAAACTCATCTTCGGCGCGCTGAGCCACGCGATCCGATTCGGCGAAGTCGACCTCATTCTGCAGGTTCCGGTCCCTGACGTTGCTAGCAACGTTCAAGCTGTCGCCAAGCAAGCTGCTTGCCGCTGGTTCGACTCGGACTCGAGCTTCCGCCCTATAGAGCGGGGTTGTGACTGCGGAGAGAACGATCGCCACGACGACTGCGGCGACGATCGCGGCCGCGATCCAGACCACCCTCGATCGAAAGATCGAGACGTAATCACCCAGCGAGAGGATGCGAATTTCGTTCGAAGACATGCTCTCCTCGGCATTGGACGGCCGAGCGAGAGTGTATCCCTGAGCCTTGCCTCTAGCCCCATCACGGCAATGCGTCGCCTGACCGGCCGGGTATCCACCGCGTGTACGAACAGCGCGCCTATGTTCGCCATTCAAGAGGTGTTCGGAAACGTCCAGCCACCCAACGTCGTTAGAATTTGTATTCACCTCACGTTTTGTGGGATAAGTTCCAACGGTGTAGAGTCGCTTACGGAGAGTCGCTTATAGCGTGTGAGTGGCAGGGAAACCTTGAAGTGGCACGAGGAAGGGCGAGATGAAGTTTCCGCGGGAGGACCCGACAGAAGCGACAGAATCGTCACGTAGCAATACATCTCAGCCAAGGTGGCGACATCCCACGCGCCTGGCCGCGCTGGTGGTGGTGGTATACACGGTTGGTGGGTTGACGGTTGGCGGTTTGACGATGGGTGTGCTGCTCGAGGCCCCAATCGTTCCCTCGATCATCGCGATCGTCGCCGTTGCCATTCAGATGGGCTTCAACGGGGCCTACCGCACGCGAATGGTTCCAGATGTTTCGTCGATGTTCTCTCGTCTGCTTACCGCAGTCGCCCTCGGTGTCGTGATTGGCCTCTCCGTAGCACGGTTGACGCCAGCCCCCGTCCCGACGATTGGCGACGCGATGGGCCTTGTCGCTGGTCTGTGGGTCGGAGCGGTCGTTGGCCTCGCGTTCGCCTCGCGCTCACTGAAGCACCGGTGGTCGAAGGGTCACCTGCGTTCACGAGCGCTCGTGATCGGTGTGGGCAAGTTGACTTCGGAGCTCATCCTCGAACTCCGGCTGAGGCCAACATATGGCGTGGATGTCGGCGCTGTGGCGTGCGTCGGCGAGAAGCCCCCGAGTCGTGGCCTCCCAGCGGAGACGCCGCTCATTGCGGTCGACGAGATTCCCAGCTTCGTCCAGGAGAACGACATCGACCGGGTGATTATTGGACCATCAGCCGGCGACGACCCGACGGTCGTGGCCGCGGCCCGCTGGGCTGCCGCGCAAGGTCTTCCCGTCTACGTTGTGCCACGGCTGTTTGCAATGGGTGTGGGTCTCGATTCGCTCACACCGGACCGCGTACGTGGCTA
>CAXMRH010000177.1:0-7142 GCA_964196045.1 uncultured Chthoniobacterales bacterium
AGCAATGCGGGACGCTGCACCGCCAGCCGGAAGACCACACGGACAGTTCCTTCCACCTGGGTCCACACATCGTCGGAGGCGACGATGTTGTCGAGCTCCGCGATGAACTCAGATGCAGCTTCGTCGACCACTGCTTGGAACAGCGCATTCTTCGATGGGAAGTAGTAAAGGATCGACTGCTTCCGAAGGCCGAGCTCACGAGCCAGAGCATCGAGGGACGTGCCGTCGACGCCTGTTGTCCCAAATGAATCGAGTGCGGTGTCAAGAACTCGTTGTCGGGTACTCACCACGTCGCTCACGAAACGAACTCTACTCCTCTCTACCAATTGGTAGAAATCGTCGTATAGCTGGTAGACAGTCTGTTGTGATTGCCGACAACCTTGCGGGAAAACGAGTCGCGGTTACCGGTTCCACCGGTTTCCTCGGAACGGCTCTGATCGAACGCCTCGTTCGCTCGGTACCAGACTGCGAACTCATCTTGTTGGTCCGACCCGGACGACGGGGCGCGCAAGCCCGGGTCACACGCGACGTACTGAAGAATGATGCGTTCGACGGACTGCGCAAGGAGCTCGGCAAAGACGTCTTCGACGAGATGACTTCGCGGCGCATAAAAGCGGTTGCGGGCGATGTCGGAACGGACGGACTCGGGCTGAGCGGCGAAGATCTCGAACTTTGGCTTGGCGCCGACGTCGTCATCCACTCAGCGGCCACGGTGTCCTTCGATTCCCCACTCGACACTGCGGTAGAGGTGAACCTCCTTGGGCCACAGAGAATCGCGAACCTCTGCAACGAACACGGTGTGACACCTCATCTAGTTGCGGTGTCGACGTGCTACGTGGCAGGGAGCCGACGAGGCGCCGCCCCTGAGCAATTCGTGGACGAAAGCCCGTACTTCGTCGATGTGAACTGGCGCCGAGAGGTGGACGCGGCCCGAAGAAGTCGCCTGAACGAAGAAACGGCGAGCCGTCAACCAAAGCAGCTTCGAGACTTTCGCGCGGGCGCCCAACGAGAACTCGGCGCCGTTGGAACACCTGCTCTCGCCGCGAAGACGGAGGCGCTGCGCCAAACATGGGTCACCGACCAGATGGTCGAGAACGGGCGTGCTCGAGCCTCGTCGCTGGGATTCCCCGACGCATATGCGTACACGAAGGCGCTCGGCGAACTCGCTCTAGTGGAGAAGCGGGGCGATGTTCCCGTGTCGATCGTGCGACCATCGATCATCGAGTCGGCTTGGTCCGAGCCGGTTCCCGGCTGGATCCGCGGTTTCCGCATGGCCGAACCTGTGATCATTTCCTACGCCCGCGGCCTCCTAAGCGAGTTCCCGGGCGTACCTGAAGGGGTGGTCGACGTGATCCCCGTCGACATGGTTGTGGCCGCCATCGTCGCGGTTGCAGCACGCGGGCCAAAGGACGACGGCCCCGACGTGACTCAGGTGGCGTCCGGCTCAGCGAACCCGCTGCGCTACAGGAACTTGGTCGACTACGCCGAAGAATGGTTTGTTGCGAACCCGATCTACGACGAGTTGGGCCAGCCGATAGCTGTCGCAGCTTGGCAGTTTCCCGGACGCGGTCGAGTCGAGCGGCAGCTGGTCCGTGCGCGCACAAGCCTCGAACGCGCCGACAGGATTCTCGAGAAACTTCCCCTCCGAGGTCGTACTGCCGAATACGCGATGCAGCTCCAGGCTCGGAAGGAGCTACTCGATCAAGCGTCGGGATATGTGGAGCTCTACGGCGCGTATGCCGAGTGTGAAGCCTTGTATGGCCTCGACAACCTGCTCGGCATGTGGGCCGATCTCAGCGAGGAAGACAAGGCCAACTTCACGTTCGACCCTCGGATCATCGACTGGAAACATTACGTGCAGAACGTGCACCTTCCGTCTGTCGTCCGTCAGGCTCGGGCAAAGACGACGCCGGGAAAGAAGGTTGGCCCCACGCGAAGCACCCGCCTCCGAGGCCAGGTGTTGTCCCCAGATCGACAGATGGCGGCGTTCGATCTCGAGAACACGATCGTTGCGTCGAACGTGGTCACCTCTTTCGCATGGCTCGGAACCCGAAACCTGTCCTCTCGGGATCGGGCGATCTTTGCAGCAAAAGCGCTTTCACAGGGGCCGAGTTGGCTGGCGCTCGACCGGAAGGACCGAAGCGACTTCCTTCGCAGCTTCTACCGCAACTACCAGGGAGCACCCACCGATCAGATCGAACGCGATGCGCAGGAACTGCTGAGCGACTACCTCCTCAGCAAGTCCTTCCCCGACGCGATCCGTCGAGTCCGCGAGCACCGTGCTCTTGGTCATCGCACGGTACTGATTACCGGCGCCCTCGACTTCGTCGTGAAGCCCCTCGCTCCTCTCTTTGACGACATCATCAGCGCCGAGATGGGAACGAGTGCAGGCCGCTACACCGGCGGCATGACCACAGTCCCGCCGACGGCCGAGAACCGCTACCAAGCCCTCGCGGACTACGCCGAAACGCACGGCATCGACCTGCGCGAATCGGTTGCGTACGCCGACTCGTCGAGCGACCTGCCGATGCTCGAAGCCGTTGGCTTTCCGGTCGCCGTCAACCCCGAAACCAAACTCGCCTCCATCGCCCGCAAGCGCGGCTGGTTGGTCGAGGACTTCCAGAAACAGTCTGGGGCCCCCGGGCGCCCACTACCCCTCGCGCCCCGAACAGGTGCACGAGCTGAACCATTGCTGAGTCGGATGATGAATCGCGGCCCCGGCATTGCCAAGGAGAACACCCGCCGATGAGCCCACGCAAAGCACCCCGACCCGGTCTTGTCCTCGACGTCGATTCGTCCACACCACCCGTGCTGTTTCATCACGGTGAGGGTTTCAAGATGGAGAAGCTGCCGGTCGGGCGCTCTCGCATCATCTACCCAGCCGAGCCACTCCGAGGACTCCAGGACCCAGACCAGGCCATCCGAGACGCTCTCGAGAACCCGATTGAATCGGATCCACTTCGTGCTTTGATGACACCTGGAATGAAACTGACGATCGCGTTCGACGACATCAGTCTTCCGCTTCCACCGATGCGACGCCCCGATGTGCGACAGCGCATCATCGAAGCCGTCCTCGACATCGCAGCCGAGGTCGGCGTGGATGACGTGCACATCATCGCTGCGCTCGCGCTCCATCGGCGAATGACAGAAGACGAACTACGACACGCCGTTGGCGACCGCGTGTACGACGCATTCGCACCGACCGGCCGCCTGTACAACCACGATGCCGAGGACCCCGAAGGGATGACACATCTCGGCACGACAAGCCATGGCGAGGAGGTTCAGCTCAGCAAACGAGCTGTGGACTCGGATCTCACGGTCTACGTCAACATCAACCTGGTGTCGATGGACGGCGGACACAAGAGCACGGCGACTGGTCTGTCGGGTTATACGGCGCTGCGCCACCATCACAACGTCGAGACCATGCGTAACTCGAAGTCGTTCATGGACCCGGAGAACTCGGAGCTCCACACGAAAAATTGGCGTCAGGGTGACGTTATCCGGGACGCCGGGGTGAAGATATTCCAGATCGAAACGACGATCAACAACAACACCTTCGGCGAGACCGGACCACTTTCGATGCTCCAGAAACGCGAATGGGAATGGACCGGCAAAGACCGCGCCAAGTTCCTCGCGATGCAAGGTGGCCTCAGCTACATGACGGCCGGAGCTCGACGGAAAATCTTCCACAACTGGAGGGCGCCGTACGAACTCACCTCGGTGCAAGCCGGTGAGATTGAGGCCGTTCACAAGGTCACCACCGCCAACACGTACGCCCAGCACTTGGTCCCCGTCGAGGGCCAAACCGACATCATGACAATGGGCCTGCCGTACATCTCTCCGTACAACGTCAACTCGGTGATGAACCCAATCTTGGTTGCCGTGCTTGGCCTCGGTTACTTCTTCAATCTGTACAAGGGCAAGCCACTCGTCCGTGAGGGCGGCGTGCTGATCCTGAGTCACCCCACGCCCTGGGACTTCAACCCCGTTCATCACCCGAGCTACATCGACTTCTTCGAACAGGTCCTGGCCGACACCACTGACCCGATCGAAATCGAGAAGAAGTACGAGAAGCAATACGCCGAAGACGAGTGGTACCGACATCTGTATCGCACGAGCTACGCCTACCACGGCGTGCACCCCTTCTACATGTGGTACTGGTGTACACATGCCCTAGAGCACCTCGGCCAGGTAATCATCGTCGGAGGTGATCCACGAGCCGTACGCCGGTTGGGATTCCGTCCGGCGTCCACGCTGCAGGATGCGTTGGAAATGGCGACCGACACCGTCGGGCCACAGCCGACGATCACCCACTTTCACAACCCGCCGATGCTCATGGCCGACGTCAAGTGAGCTCACTCGCCGACGCTCGTGCGCGCGTATCGCAGCGTTTGGCGGGGACCGAGGTGCCGTTTGTCGGCCGACTTCGCAAGCCGCTGCAGTCGATGGAGTTTCCCTATGCGGCGCCGACCGCGCCGCAGAACGTGGAGATTCCCCCCAAGCGCGGCGCGACAGGCACCGACTTCCCGACCGACTGGGCTCGAACCGAGCCAGCGCGCCGCACTCGGGCAATGCTCATCGATGGCATGGTGCGCCCCATCATGAGTGGACTGGCGCAACCAACCCGCCGTGGCGCTGATCGGCTCGACGGACTCTCCGGCCCCGCAGTCTTTGCGGCAAATCATCACAGCCACATCGACACTCCCCTACTGCTGACCTCATTGCCATCGCCGTGGCGACACCATGCCGTTGTGGGCGCCGCCGCCGACTACTTCTTCGGGACACGAATTACCGGCGCCATTTCGGCCCTGGTGATCGGAGCAATACCAATCGATCGTGCGAAGATCAGTCGAGCGTCGACCGACCTTGCCCGAGACCTGATCAACGAAGGTTGGTCACTCGTCGTCTTCCCCGAAGGCGGGCGCAGCCCAGATGGCTGGGGACAGCCGTTCAGGGGCGGAGCAGCCTTCATCGCGAAGCGAACCAACACACCGGTCGTGCCCGTTCACATCGAGGGGACCGGTCGCATACTTCGCAAGGGCAAAAGCACGCCCAGTCCAAGCCGTACAACGGTGACCTTCGGCGAACCGATGTACTGCGGCGAGAACGAGGACGCGCGCGCGTTCAACGTTCGGATCGAGGCCCGCGTCGCGGAGCTCGCAGACGAGGCAATGACCGACTGGTGGCAAGCCCGCAGGCGCGCACACGCCGAAGCAACCCCTGCACTCACCGGCCCATTGACAGCGACCTGGCGTCGCGTGTGGGAGCTCGATGCCGATGGCCCAGCGCGGAAGGGTCCTCGTCGCCGTACCTGGCCTCGCTGAGTTAGGTCGCTGACGTCCGCCGACCCGAGATGTCGTTGGGCAAGATCCGGACCCAATCGGTTTCGAACGGAGTTGGGGTCCACCGCAGAACTCCCAGGGCCTCGAGTTCGGCCTCTTCGGCTTCTGCGTAAACCGTGTCGGCCATGCCCTCGATGAGCACGCTCCAGCCGCTGAGCGTCTCCGCGTCCCAATTGTCGACCTCGAACGCCACGGGTTGATTCATCTTGGCCGCTCCGAGCTTGGCGCCTCGCGCGCTGCGAAAGGCGATCTGATGCCCAATCACACCGAACGACACCGGCAACACAACGGGTTCGCCAGCGTGGACGAACGCGACACGACCAATCGGCGTCTTTGCCAGTAGCTCCCAGCACTCCTCCGTGGACAAGATTTCGAGTCCGTGGCGGTCGATGATGGGCGCTGGTGTTCCTGTCGAGTCCATGCTCAAGCGTACACATAACAACTGCGGAGCCAGTAGGGCACGAGGTCCCAGGAAGCCCATCCAAATAGGTAAGAGCCGGGCATCCGCCTCACAAGGTGATCGATCGCCGCCGATTCGCGCAGCGTGCCAATCTTTCGCTATTCAATTCGTGCAATCGTCGGGCTAGTCGCCCTTCTCGCACTGACGACGGGCTGCTCGGGTAATGATGCGCCAGAAACATTGGCAATGGCCGACGATGCCCCGCTGGTGAGCCAAGCTGAAACCAGCTTCTCCGACGAAGAGAACGTCATCATCCAGTTCCACGTGAGTTGGCTCTGCGAGATCAAGCGACGGACATTCGTCAATCTGGATGATGCCGACATGGCGCTCACCGAAGCCCTGGCATCGAACGGAATCGATCCTGATGTTTATGACCAGTTCGTTGACGAGATCCTGACCACCCAGCCCGGTCGAGACGCGGTGCGTTTTGCGTACCAAGAATCATGTCGAGCCCTATGACCTACGCAGGTCATGGCCAATCGCGTCGACACGCCATGTATGGCTAAACGGCTCTTCACTTCTCTTCTGCTGGGGGCCCTTGCCCTCGCCGGCCTTGCAGTCCCCGCCTCTGCTGCTAGCGGCTCGTCACCCACCCTTCTCTCTAGTGAGAAGATCGACTGGATCACCGGAAGTTCGGAGTGGGTTCACCTGAGTTGGACTACCAAAGCCGAGCTCGACGACGTCGAAGTTCGTGTCATCGACCTGACAAAAGGTCTGAGCGTCGAATATCCGAACGGTGGAGATTTCAGCAGCCTTATGGTCGACGGCACACTCTCACGGCACGAAATCGACTTCACCGCCCTCAAGTTCACAACCGATCCTTCGTCGAAGGGCCCAAAGAAGGCAAAGATCGAGATCTCGTGGACTGACGCCAGAGGCCGACATAGCGCAGAGGGGTCCTTGAACTTCTCGAACAAGAAGTACAAGGGTGACGACTTCGCAATCTTGACCGAAGACGCTGGCATCACCACGGATCCGACCAAACCCGAGCTCAACTGGGTGGAGTTCGGATATAAGGGCCTCGCTCCTTCCACCAGCGATATGAGTATCACCGCATCTGGTGTCCTGACCGCCTATCACCCGCAAGAGACCTTCACGAGCCTGCATCACGATCAGACGCTGCATGCGGGAGAGGTCGACGTCGCACGGGTGTGGTACGACCCCGAGCTGGTGACGGCTGGATCACATTCGGTCACCGTGACCATCACGTACACCGATGCGAACGGTAAGTCACAGAGCACCGAGCACGAAGTCATGGTCACCGCGTCCTAGCACCTGTGGCCTCAACCCGAAAGACGACTCAATCGGCTCCGCCGAGCGCCGATTGAGTCGTGCGACTT
>CAXMRH010000178.1:0-2628 GCA_964196045.1 uncultured Chthoniobacterales bacterium
ATGAAGATCGAGCTGCCGCTCATCGACGTGTTTGGCCGCGGCGGCTCGCTCAAGTCGTCCTGGTATGGCGACTGCCTGCCAAGCCGAGACTTCCCGATGCTCATCGATCTGTACCAGCAAGGTCGATTGAATCTGGATGGGTTCGTCTCGGAAACGATCGGAATCGACGGGGTTGAAGAGGCATTCGACAAGATGGAACGAGGCGAAGTGCTTCGATCCGTGGTGGTTCTGTGAGTCTGCGTATCGATCATGTCGTCACGGCCGGGATCTTCTCGTTGGACGGCGAGGACTTCGAGGTCGAGAACAACATCTGGATCCTGGGCGACGACCGTGAGGTTGTGGTCTTCGACGCTGCCCACGACCATCGGCCGATTCTCGACGGAATCGGCGGCCGCATCGTGAAGGCAGTCATCTGCACACATGGCCACAACGACCACATCAACGCCGCAGTCGAACTCGCCACCGAAACGAACGCACCGATCTGGCTGCACGCCGACGATGCCATGCTCTGGGACGTTGTTCATCCCGATCGACGGGTTGATGCCCCGCTCTTGGACGGACAGAAGATCGCGATTGCGGGTTCCGACGTTTCAGTGCTGCACACGCCAGGCCACTCACCCGGCGGGTGCTGCTTTCATGTACCAGACCTTGGGACGGTTTTCAGCGGCGACACACTGTTCAACGGCGGTCCGGGAGCAACTGGACGGTCATTTAGCGACAAAGAATTACTCGTCGAATCGATCACGAAACAGCTGCTGAGCCTTGAAAATTCAACGGTTGTTCACACTGGTCATGGGGAGATCACCACGATCGGAGATGAGAGAGACGGGATTTAGCACTAATTAGTGCATCCATGGGAACCAACCGTGTCGTAGGAACCAATAACCCCTACGAAATGGAGTTCCACAATGAAGAAGTCTCTTCTTGTATTGGTCGCGATGTTCGCGGCAATTCTTTTGCCAGCAAGCGCCGCCGGCGCACAGGATGACGTTCGCGTCCACCTGATCCACGGCATCCCCGACACCGACGTCGACCTCGCCGCTGGCGGAGCCGTCGTGATCCCAGGGTTCAGCTTCGGTGACACCCAAGACCTCTCCGGATTTGCCGGAACGACCCTCGCGGGCCTCCAGGTTCTCCTGGCCGGCACCGACACCGTCGCTATCGACGTTGGCGACTTCGCCGTGCCCGCAGTTGGCAACTTCACCGCTATTGCTCACCTCGATGGCGCGGGCACCCCAACCGTGAGCGTCTTCGAGAACGACACCTCCACGATCGAAGCTGGAAGCGGCCGTCTTGTCGTCCGCCACGCAGCGTTCGCACCTGAGGTCGACATCCTGGCCAATGGTTCGGCTGCATTCACCAACGTGCCGAACGGCGCTGAGGGTTCTGTAGACCTTGCTGCCGGCACCGTCACTGCTGAGGTTGTTCCTACCGGCGAAACCGCACCTGTGGTCATTGGCCCAGCCGATCTTCCGATCGCTGAAGGCGCATCACTCATCGTCTACGCCGTCGGCTCGCTCGACGCAGACAACCTCTCGGTCCTCACCGAGGTCATCAGCGACCTCGGCGCAGTGCCGAACGTCGTGAACACCGGCAACAGCCCAATCGAGTCGAACTCCTTCCCAACGGCAGCGCTCGTTGTTGTTGCGATGCTCGGCTTTGTAGCTCTGGCTGGTGGCGCCCGCCGCCAGCTCGGGGCAAAGGCGTAAGTAGCCCACCATGAAATTCACGAGTCGTGCCTTCCGCGCCTCGTTTCTCTGTATCGGGCTTGGCCTCGCAGCATGTGGGGCCCAGCCCGATGCGGGTTCCGAGATCGCAGCATTGAACGAACCCTCCAGTGCTGCGGTCTCAGAAGCCGTCGAGTCAGATTCAGGATCACAAGCAGAGCAGGAAGTTGCTCCGACTGAGAAGTCCATCCCAGGGCTGGCGCCCGAGCCAGCTGCTGACGAACTCTCACCCCTCTCGAGCCAGGTCATCCAACTCGAGAGTGCCTTCCCGGAACGAGTTCTGGAAGGCCTCGGAGATCCAATCGGATTCCAGCCTGAGAACATCTCGCTCCCAAGCCTCGGCATCGACGAAGCCGAGATCGTGCCGGTCGGCCTCGAGGACAACGGTGAGCTCGAACTACCGGGCGCCAACGCCGTCGGGTGGTATCAGTTCGGTGCGGGGATCGAGGGTGGCCGCGGCTCGGCAGTCCTCGCGGCTCACATCGCTTACAACGGACGCGACGGTGTCTTTCGGGACCTCGCCGATACCCAGGTCGGCGAAGAGATCGTCGTCGAACGCGACGGACAAGACATGGTGTACTTCGTCGAATCGGTGTCACAATATGGCAAGTGGGATCTTCCGATCGATGACCTTTTCTCGGAGAACAGCGATGAACGACTCGTTCTGATCACCTGTGGGGGATCGTTCAACCCTTCATTACGGAGTTATGACGACAACGTCGTCGTAGTTGCCACGCCGCTCTAGAATCCGCCTTCTCTAAAGAGGCTGGAGGAGAATTGCTTCAGAATTAGTGTTACGGTTCCGTTACAGTGCCTATGTTGAGATACAGGATTCCATTGATCCCACGACGTGCCGCTGTGTTCGTCGCCTCGGCCGGCATTGGTCTTCTGCTGGCATCGA
>CAXMRH010000179.1:0-3808 GCA_964196045.1 uncultured Chthoniobacterales bacterium
ACCTGCAGTCTACGGGATAGAAGCCCGTTGCCTTATCCATTTTGGCCACGGAGGCGAGCACAGCAAGGGTAGCTGGCCCCCGTCAGAACCTTGTTCACGTAGGCCAGGATCCTCCTATTTCAGGGGCCGATGGGCCAGATGGCCTCTCTTCGAGGTGACAGGCATTGCCGAACCAATGAGGGTGAATCCGAATGCGTTCCCAACAGAGCTCCCTGAGCTTCTCGAACGGTTCTTGGACGCGCACCGCGACTCCATGATCGCCGTTGTGCGAGAACCAATGTTCACACGTGTGCCGCCGGAGAGTGCCCACGCCTTCTTCGCTCCGTTTACGGAGGCGCCGGTCATCAAGACCTTCGGGCGCGATGCGCACGTGCGGGCAATTCACGCAGCGCGCGCAGCACGACTTGACGGGTCGGCTCACATGGTGGTTTCCCATGATGGTCGGGATCTGCACCTAAGCGCAGTCAGCATTCTTGGGACCGAGTACCTCGTGCTAGTCCTTCATGAGACGGACGGCATCGGCACCCTCACTGCCGTTCCTCACGTCGACGGTGTAACCGTGTTTCGTGGCACCTGTGATGACCAACTCAACCTGTTGTCGATCGACCATTCGCTCGCAACTAAAGTTGGGCTGGACGCCGACACATTTCGCAACCGGACACTCGACTTCCTCGTCGACGACGACTCGGTCACCTATCTCATCGACTGCTGGGTCGACTCGACTGCACTCGGCGCAGCGTCGTGCTCGGTACAACTGCGAAACGACGGAGGGCCCAACGATCGGTGGTACCAGGCGACGATTTTCGCTGGCGACGAGCGGACAGATTTCGTGCTGGTAGACGCTGCAGACAATGTTCGAGCCGTTCGAGCCCAAGAACACCGAACTCGGCTTCGAAACATCGCCGAGACCGTTCCGCACGGCATCTTTCGCATCTCGCCGCGCGGCCAACTCCTCTACAAGAACAGCAAACCGGACGACATTTTCGGACGTGAGTTCCGTTCACATGACGACTTTGGCGAAATTCAGACGGTGGACGGAATACCCCTCAGCATCGCAGTGCCGAAACTGCTGACGGACGTCACCGAGGGCCAGGTGGATGTCGTTCACGACGTTCGGGGCGAAGAACGCACGATTCGACTTCGTGTGCGGAGCTACATCGGCTCTTCCGGGCTTCCGGAATACGTCGGTTCCGCGGAGGACCTCACCGACGAGATCAAGCGGAGTTCCAAGCTGAAAGAGGAAGCACTGACGGACCCGATGACCGGCACGGCAAATCGTCGAGCACTCGAACTCACCCTTGGCGGAATGCTCGAGGCCCCTGACGCGCAATCGGTCGCGGTCTTGCTGTGCGACCTCGACGGGTTCAAACAGGTGAACGACTCTCTCGGCCACGGGGCAGGCGACGAGGTGATCGCCGAAGTCGGACGACGCTTGCAGCAGGTATGTCGCGACGGCGACATGGTGGCGCGTCTTGGCGGGGACGAGTTCGTGGTCGTTGCGCGAGATGTCGCTGACTACGAGCAGGCCATGGAATTCGCCCACCGACTCCTGCCGCTGCTTCGCAAGCCGTTCTCGATTGCAGATACCCAGATCGAGCTGAGTGGCAGCGTCGGCGTCGCTGTTTCCAGCGAGGACTCCTCAGTCCTTGGCATCTTGCAGATGGCAGACCATGCCATGTACGAGGCAAAACGCGCGGGCCGAAACCAAGCGATGTCCTATCACTCGCCCGACTCGATAAACAGCCTGTCTCCACTGGCACTCCGCCGAGACCTACGTCGTGCAATTGCAGCGAACGGCCTCGACCTCGCCTTTCAACCCATCTTCGCAATCCACGATCTCGAGAATCCAGAGTCGGCCGAGGCGCTGCTGCGATGGAATCATCCCACGCAGGGAAGGATCGATCCGTCGACCATGATCTCGATCGCCGAGCAGAGCGGGCTCATTCGAGATCTTGGGGAGTGGATCGTGACTGAATCCATCCGGTCAGCCGCCGCGGTCAACCAGGGTCGAAAGTCTAGCCGTCCGATCTCCATCGCCGTGAACGTCTCGGCCCAACAGGTCGGGCGACCCGAGTTCGTCGACATGGTCGCAGCATCACTCGACTTCAACTCGTTGGACCCCTCGCTGCTGACCCTCGAACTCACCGAGAGCTTCCTGATCGACCGCGTAGACAACGCACGTACAGCGATTGCCGAGCTTTCCGACCTCGGGGTACGTCTCGCCGTCGATGATTTCGGGACGGGTTACTCGACGTTCGAGCACCTACTTTCACTTCCCATCTTTGCCGTGAAGATCGACCCCTCCTTCACGAAACGGCTGACCGAAACCCGAGGTGCAGCCATGCTGCGAGGGCTCTCGTCCGCTTGCCGAGAGCTCGACATGATGGTGATCGCCGAGGGCATCGAAACCTCCGAACAGCTCAATGCCGCACGCCGCGCTGGCGTCACCCATGCGCAGGGATATCTTCTCGGCATGCCGGTGTCGACCGACAACTTCGGCGTGCGCGAGAACACCGCTGCCTGAACTAGCTCCGGAGGGACGTAGGAGCGGGAAGGCCGCTAGGGAGCCGCATCGGCGAAGCCGAGTGGTCCCGAGGAGCGAGGGACGAGCGACGTACGGGCGCCTCTGGCGCGGCAGCTGAGTATCGAGGGCCGCCAGGCCCGGATTGCGACTGCTGAGCATTATTGCGCCGTCCAGCCGCCATCCACCGGAAGGATTGCGCCGTTCACCATCGCTCCTGCCTCGGACGCCAGGTAGACGACCGCTCCCGCGACATCTCGGATCTGTCCGACCACGCCGAGGGGGATGCGTTCGACGACTCGAGCTCGGTAGTCAGGATCGTCGAGCCGCTCAGCAGTACCGGGCGTGTAGATGAACGTTGGGGCGATGGCGTTGACAGTGACACCCTTTGGACCCCACTCGAGCGCCAGGACGCGGACCATCTGATTGAGGCCGCCCTTCGACGCCGAATAGGCAACATGGTCGACGATGCCGACCAATGAGGCTTGCGAACTGATGGCGATGATGCGCCCGGCGCCGGCAGCGACCAGATGGGCAGCGCACGCCTGGGCAGTAAAGAACGCCCCCTTCAAGTTCACGTCCATCATCGAGTCCCAGTGGGCCTCATCGACCTCGAGCGCCGGCAAGTTGGAGCCGAGACCCGCGTTGATGACAGCGACGTCGAGACGGCCGTGTTTCGTAACGATGCTGTCGATTACCTCACTGATCGACTCGACCTCGGTGACATCGAGTTCGTGGGCTGATGCGTCTCCCCCATCGGCGATGATCGCCGCCGACACGACAGCCGCATCAGCGACGGACCGCGCGGTCACTGCGACCGTTGCCCCAGCAGCAGCCAGAGCTTCGGCGATTCCGCGCCCGATACCTCGGCTTGCTCCGGTGACGACGGCAACCTGTCCGTCGAGAGAGAAGGAGGGCAAGTGTTCACTCATGGTTGTCCTAGGTCGACACGGTCTCGTCCCGCGGATGGGCTCGCGACATCGTCAATCTCGACGGGAAGGGTGGCACTCATTTCACAACCATAGGTGGTGAGTCGGGGGCGGGCGCCCTCCCCGAAGTGAGTCCAGGTGACAGCTGACCGGGAGGCCTTGCTCCCGGTGCGACCTAGGCTGTGATGTTCGCTCTTTGGAAAGCCTGGCAATGGATACAACAACAGAGACGAGTGGATTCGCGTCCCTCGGACTACGCGACGAGCTTCTGCAATCACTCGTCAAGCTCGGGTACGAAGAGCCAACACCGATCCAGCGGGAGGCCATTCCGCAGTTGCTCGCCGGCCGGGATGTGCTC
>CAXMRH010000180.1:0-6273 GCA_964196045.1 uncultured Chthoniobacterales bacterium
CCGTAGTGTTCCGCAGGTCGACCGTGAAGGTGGCCGACGCCGCAACAACGTTGATCAGGTTCGGGTGCAGTTCGATTCGTCCGACTGTGGCCACGTGGGGATGGCCGATTTCAAGCGCGAGCTCGCGGGCGAATTGAGCGCACGCGGCGGTGACGAAACCGGGATCCTTGCGAAGACTCATCGGTGTCGTGCCAGCGTGGTTCGATTCGCCAGTGACGACCACTTCGGTCCAGCTGATTCCCTGCACACCCTCGACAGCACCGACCGTCACGTTTTCGACCTCGAGGACCGGCCCTTGCTCCACGTGTAGCTCGACGTACGCGTGCGGAACCATGCCTGGTAACGGTGCTGGCCCGCTGTAGCCAATTCGTTCAAGCTCGGCGCCCAGAATTGCGCCATCGATTCCCTCGATGTCGAGTGCTTCTTCCAAGGGCATGCCGCCGACGTAGACGAGGCTCCCGAGCATGTCGGGCGGAAATCGCGCTCCTTCCTCGTCGGTGAAGAAACCGACAGCAAGCGGACGTTCTGGTTCGATCCCGGCCGCTTGGATCGTTTCGATGACTTCGAGGCCAGCGAGCACGCCGAGGTTTCCGTCGTACCGACCACCTGTGCCGACAGTGTCGATATGTGATCCACACATGACGGGAGCTCCACCACCGGGCATCACAGCTATAACGTTTCCGATCCCGTCGATCGTCACCTCGAGACCGAGGTCTCGCATCCACGTGACCACGAGGTCTCGGCCCGCCTTGTCTTCGTCTGTCAACGCCAATCGAGCGCATCCTTCGGTGCCTTCGATCGCGCCAATCGCCGCCAGGTCAGCCAACCGTTGTTCTAGGCGATCGATGTTTACGGCCAGGTCTGAGTTTGCGTCACTCAATGTCATGGGGTCACCTTCTCTCGGTCATTCAAGGTCTCGGTCATTCGGGCTGTCGTGAGGTTGATCACGTCGAGGTCGTCGCACACGAGGAGTTCACCGGTGAATCCTGCGCCCCGAACGTCGTCGACGAAAGCCTGTTTCTCAGCCTCGCTCGAAGGGGCCGGGATCAGATGCGTGAGCATCAAGGCGGGAATGTCGAGCTCCGCCGCCTGCGCTCCGATGAGGCGTGTATCGGCGTGGTAGTCGGCGATGTATCGCAGGTGCGGGGGACGAGCCATGATCGGATCGAATCGCATTGCCTCATACACAAGCACGTCGGCGCCGTCAGCCAGTTTGGCGACCTCGTCACAGACAAGGGTGTCGCCGCTGATCGCCACGATTCCATCAGGTGTCTCGATGCGATAGCCAACCGCACCCACGACCGGTTCGTGGCGAACGGGTCCGGCGAGTACGCGCACGCCCGCCTTCTCCCAGACCTCGTTTGGCTCGATGTCCACGTCGAATCCGATGACGTTCACCTTCGGCTCAGGGCTCCGGTGGTTGTGGTGAGCTCGGATGTCGAGGTCATCGTCCCAGATCGAGAGCATCCTCTCTGCAAATCGAGTGGTGGAGCCGACAGGCGCAACAATCGACAGCGGAGGTCTGTCATCCTCGCTGTCCATGATCCAGTGGCTGAGCACCAGATCCTGCAGTCCGAGCAGATGGTCGCTGTGGTAATGCGTGAGGAATAGAGCGTCGAGGTCGTACAGCGAGACTCCAGCAGCCACAAGACGCGCCAACGTCGAGCGCCCGGCGTCGAACTGCAAAGAGATGACCTTGCCCCCGACATCAACCTGTACGAGCACGCCAGGTCCAGCACGATGTGCGTCGAAGACGGGCGTTCCGGTTCCCGTGATCGTGACTCGTGTCGCCATCCCGGCGACACTACCCAGCCGTTCGGCAACGATCGAAGCAGAGCCTTTCGCGGAATCCTGCAGCCCACGTCGACACGACACCACCGCGAGTCGCTAGTTTACATTTTGTAAACCTCCGGTTTACTTTTTGTAAAACCCGGTTTAGTGCTGAGCACTGCTGGGACTGCGCTAGCTGAGTAGGAGGATGCGAGGTGGTCGATGCCGACGTGGCAGTTGAATTCCTCGTCGAACCCTTCATCGAGGGCGCACCAGGCAACCACGTCGAAGCGGCGATCAGCGCATTCTCCGGACGCGGAATCGACGTCGAGCTCGGGCCGTTTTCATCGGTGGCACACGGATCGCTCGAGAAGGTCGGAGAGGCAATCGGGGCGATGGTCGTCGATGCGATGCGCTCTGGCGCAACGAACATAAACGTGCAGATCGCGAACGACTCCGACCATCTTGGATCGGTTACTCTCCACGACGCGCTCGAGGGCATGATGCGAGCTGCGGAACGCGAATTGGGTACGGGTGCGTCCACCTGGACCCGTGCGGACAAACAGCGTGTCGTTCGAATGCTCGACGAACGAGGCGCCTTTCTCCTGCGTGGCGCAGTCGATGACATCGCAAACGCCATGGGCGTGAGCCGCATCACGATCTACAACTATCTCAATGCGATCGATACGGCGAGCGGGGTGTCGGCCGGGTGACACGCATCACTGGCGCAATCGTCCCTCTCGGAGCCGCCCTTTTTGCGTTCCTTTTCGGCGCGCTGATGATCGTGGCCCTCGGGGAGAATCCGCTCGACGGTCTGGGTGCGATGATCGATGGCGCATTCGGAACCGGGGACCGTGTTGCGGCGACCGCTGTTCGAGCGACGCCGCTGTTGCTCGTGGGAGTCGGGATCACGATCGCCTTTCGGGCAAGCGTGATCAACATTGGCGGCGAGGGTCAGATCATCGCTGGCGCTCTGTTGTCGACGGCGGTGGCTCTTGCAATTCCCGACACGCCCAAAATAGTTCTGCTGCCTCTCGTGATCCTCGCTGGTCTCGTCGGCGGTGGCATCTGGGGTGCCATTCCCGGTGTGCTGAAGGCATACGCCTCGGTCAACGAAATCCTCAGCACGATCATGTTGAACATCGTGGCAATCCAGCTCATGAACTACTTGTTGCGCGGCCCCATGATCGACCCGATCGAAGTCGACGGCAGCAACATTCCCCAAACAGAACGGCTCAGCGACAACGCTGCCCTCCCAACCCTCATCGAGGGCACGCGGCTCCACCTCGGCGTGCCAATCGCGATCATCGCCGCAATCCTCGTGTACGTCATGCTCTTTCGAACCCCACTCGGCTTTCGACTTCGAGCCGTTGGCCACAATCCTGATGCCGCACGAGCTGCCGGAATCTCTGTAGAGAAGAACATCGTGACGGCGCTTGGCCTGAGCGGTGCATTGTCTGGTCTCGCGGGCGTCGTGCTCGTGTTCGGCAGCGAGAGTCTGCGCCTGGTGACCGACGGTGGATCCGCTGGCTTCACAGGGTCAGCTGGCTTCAACGGCATCGTTGCCGCCCTGTTCGGTGCCCTGCATCCGCTCTGGACGATCCCGTCGTCGTTCCTCTTCGGCTCGCTCCTTACCGGCGCAACGGAACTCCAACGTGAGCTGCAGATTCCGAACGCGCTCGCGATTGCGCTGAATGGCCTCATCGTGCTGTTCGTCGTAAGCAGCGACAAAGTTCGCACTTGGCTCAACCGACGCCTGGACAGAGGCACTCCCTTTGAAGCCGAGATCCCTGACGCCCCCGACCCTGATGATCCCCCAGATGTCAGTGGTGTAGGCATTGCGGAGGGAGCGTCATGAGTGACTTCTTCACCGTGTCGGTTCTCGTGGCCACGCTGGCAACGGCGATCCGGTTCTCTGTTCCATATCTCCTGGCGGCGCTCGGCGAGACGATCGGCCAACGCAGTGGCGTGCTCAATCTTGGCGTCGACGGCACGATGCTGCTCGGAGCGTTCGGCGCCTACTACACGGTCCTCGAGACCGGGAGCCACCTCCTCGGCATCGTCGTTGGGATCGCTATCGGGCTGCTGATGGGGCTGGTCTACGCGATCGTCACCGTGTTTCTGCAGGCCGAACAAGGCATCAGCGGCATCGGCATATTCCTCTTCGGACTCGGGTTCAGCGACCTGCTTTTCCAGGAGCTCGTGGGCACGCCGAAACCAATCAAGCCGCTGCCCACACTGGACAAACTCCCCGGCGTGGGGGGCATCTTCGAACCCTTGGTCGACATCGAACACCTAGGAACGTTGCTCTTCAAGCACAACCTTCTCACCTACCTGGCGTTCTTCCTGGTGCCAGTGGTGACGTGGGTTCTGATGAAGACGACGTTCGGCATGAATGTGCGAGCTGTAGGAGAGAACCCGCAGGCCGCCGACAGCCTCGGCGTATCAGTTGCTCGCACCCGCTTCATCGCGATCACGATAGGCAGCGCATTCGCTGGCCTAGCGGGCGCCACATTGTCATTGCAGCTCGCGATCTTCCAGCACAACCTGACCAACGGCATCGGGTTCATCGCTGTTGCGCTCGTCTACTTCGGGGCCTGGCAACCGCGGTGGGTCATGTCCGGCGCGTTGCTCTATGGTCTCGTGACCGCGACTCGAATCAAGTGGCAGTCGCTCGACATCATTCCGCAAGGCGCAAGTGACATCGCAGCGATGGCGCCGGCGATCATAACTATCCTCGCGCTCGTCCTGCTCGCCAGCCGAGTGCGCGGACCCGCTGCGCTCACCAAACCATTCACTAGACACTGAGACTTGTCGGGACTTTCGCCCGACATCCGACCAACCCAACCCAACAACTCAGTTTTTTCACTAGCCAACACTCCCTGGAGGGAACCCATGAAATCAGTAAGAAAATCTCAGCTACTCAAGCTGCTCGGCACGTTATTTGCGTTCACGCTCATCGCAGTTGCCTGCGGTAGCGACGACGCCACAGGTACGGCGACAAGCGATTGCGGCACGAACACCGGTGTCGAGGAGGGTGACTCCGTCACCGATCTCACCGTCGCACTGGTCGCACCCAGCGCCAAGGACGATGTTGCCTTCACCCAGTCGATGGTTGACTCCTTGACGAGGCTCGGCATCGAGCCAGCGATCACCGATGGTACGTTCGTCGTCGAAGAAGCGGCCGCCGCCATCCGTGCGTATGCAGAAGACGGCGTCGACATCGTCATCGCGCACGGCACGCAATACGGTGGCTCGCTCGCCGAGATCGCTCCGGACTTCCCGGAGACCTCATTCCTCTGGGGCACCGCAACTGACACTCAGGGCCTGCCCAACGTGTACGCCTACGCACCTGAAGCTGACCAAGGTGGCTACGTGAACGGTTACATCGCCGCCGGCATCAGCGTCGACATCGGCGTCGTCGGTCCCGTTGATGCGGGCGATGCATCGGCCTACGTGAACGGCTTCGTCAAGGGCGCACAGGCAAATGGAGCCTCAGCTCCAGCCGTTGTGTACACCGGTTCGTTCAGTGACGTGGCGCTCGCTACCGAGACCGCACAAGCTCACGCAGACAACGGCGTCGGGGTGCTCACTGGTACCTCGCAGTCGGCGGTTGGCGCAGTGAACATCGCAACCGCCAACGACCTTGCATGGTTTGGCACGCAGTCGAACACCGAAGCATGGGAATCCGATCTCACGGTTGCCTCGCAGGTGTACCACTGGGACGTCGTGCTCAGCACGATGATCGAGCAGATCGAGGACGGCACACTCGGAGGCGAGGCGATGGTCTTGACCCTCGAGAACGGTGGACTCGTGATGGAGTTCAACGGTTGCTACGACCTCGAATCCTCGCTACGTAGCGACGCAGAAGGTGTCATCGAAGACATCATCGCCGGCGACATCACGACCAAGTAGTCACGATGGTTACTGGCCCGAAGAGGATCTGATGGAGACTCCCCCGCTACTCGAGATGCGCAACATCACGAAGCGTTTCCCTGGCGTGCTCGCGAACGACGACGTGTCGTTTGACGTGCTTGCCGGGGAAGTGCACACGTTGTTGGGCGAAAACGGAGCGGGCAAGAGCACCCTCATGAAGATCCTCTTCGGGCTGTACCAACCCGATTCGGGCGAGGTTCGACTTCGGGGCGAGGCAACTGCGATCACGTCACCAACGAGTGCGATCGAGCACCGGGTCGGCATGGTGCATCAGCACTTCATGCTCGTACCCAGCCTGACGGTCGCCGAGAACGTTGCTCTTGGGCTTACATCGTCGAGGGGATTTCGAACCGACCTCGATGTGGTCTCGGAACGAATACAGGAGATTTCCAAACAATACGGACTCTCGGTCGACCCCAACATCGAGATATGGAAGTTGTCGGTCGGTGAGCGACAACGAGTCGAGATCATCAAGGCGCTCTACCGTGACGCGGAGCTTCTCGTCCTCGACGAGCCAACAGCCGTCCTCACGCCACAGGAAGTTGACGATTTGTTCGTCATCCTGCG
>CAXMRH010000181.1:0-4625 GCA_964196045.1 uncultured Chthoniobacterales bacterium
CTTGTTCGAACAACATTGCTCGGCGCTGGCTGCAACGAAACTCAGCCAATGCCGTTCCTCGCTCCCGGCGATCTTGCCCACGTGGGGCTAGACGACGATGGGGTTCGGCTGTCGAATCCCTTGGACGCGTCCGAGTCGGTCTTGCGTACTTCGCTGATGCCCGGACAGCTGAAGTCGGTCGCGTACAACCAGTCTCATCGCGTGCCATATCCGAAGTTCTTCGAGCTCGGCACGATCTTCTTGCCCCCGGGCGACGGAGAGCTGTTGCCCGATGAGCACGAGTACCTCGCGGTGGCCATAGCGGGGTCGGAGGCTCCTCGAGCAGTCGCAATCTTGCACCTCCTCGGGGAAGCCCTCGCTCTTCCAAACGTGCAGCTTCGCGAAGGCGCCGAGATCCCGGGTATGCATCCGACTCGGTCGGCCGAAGTGGTCATCGCCGGGCGAAACCGGGGAGTTGTGGGCGAGGTAGCCCCCTCCGTGCTCCGGAGTTATGGGGTCGACGGTCGCGTCGCATGGCTACAACTCGACCTGAGCGAGATCTTGCGCGGGCCGCACGGCAAGCGCACCTACCGGCGAGTTTCGAAGTTTCCCTCGAGCGACATGGACCTGGCGTTCGCGATTCCTGAAGGTGTCGGTGCCGACAAGGTCAGAAACACCATCGTCAAGTCGGCCGGGGACCTGCTTGCAGACCTCGAACTCATAGACACGTACCGTGGCGACGGGCTTGCCGATGGAGTCCGAAGCCTCACCTACCGTTTGCGATTCCAAGCGCACGATCGCACCCTGACCGATGCGGACATCACGCCCGCCCGCGAAGCCGTTATCGCCGCAATCGCCAAGCACAACAAGGGTGCTTTGCGAGTCTGATTTCAGGCTGCCTCCAAAGTCGGCTAGCTCGTATCACAGGAACCGCACCGACCTCGGCCGGTTCCTCAACCTCATGTCCGGGCTGGCCGATGGTGAGGCATGGAGCTGCTCGATATCACCGGGGTTGGTCCCGTCACTGCCCGAGTGCTGACAGAGGCCGGCATAGCAACGGTCACGTCGGTCGCCGACGCTGATGTGTCAACGCTGGTGAGTATTCGAGGAATCGGACCGGTCGGTGCCGAATCGATGAAGGCTGGGGCCGTCCGACTGGTCGGGATGACCGAACGGGGACCGGCTGGGGATTCCGGCACCCCACCATCGGACCGTGAGCGACGTGGAAAGAAGCTCCACAAGCAGGCCAAGAAGCTCCACAAGGAGGCCAAGAAGCTCCACAAGGAGGCCAAGCAGCAGACCAAGAAGGCTAAATCGGCGCGGTCGAAAAAGAAGCACACACGTCTGGTCGGCGAGGCAGCCAGGCTCGAGAAAGCTGCCAGGAAAGCCCGCCGGAGAGCCAAGAAACTCATTGCGGGATGATCTGAACGACGGCGATCAAGCAATCCCCGAGAACTTGTCGAGTGCATTAGTATGCACGCGCGTGAATTCACGCTATGCTCACTCGTCATGCCGTATTGCCAAACACCATCCAGCTGTTCAGGGGAGCCCTCGTGACGCGGGTCGGCGTCATCGGAGCATCCGGGTTCACAGGTGCGGAGCTGCTGCGGATCATCGCGAGCCATCCACAGATGGAGCTCGCCTTTGCCACCGGTTCGTCACAGGCCGGGACCGCGGTCGCCGAGCTCTATCCAAGCTTGGCTGCGTCCTATCCAGACGACGTCTATGTGGACGCGTCCGAGGCAGATCTGAGCGATGTGGGACTGGTGTTCCTTGGGCTGCCTCACGGAGCGAGTCAGAGCCTCGTGCCCGAGCTTCGCGGCACCGTGCCACACATCGTTGACCTCGCTGCTGACTTCCGTCTGAACGATGCCGCCCTGTATCCGACCTGGTACGGCGAGGCGCATGCTGCTCCTGAGTTATTGGATTCTTTCGTCTATGGAATGCCCGAGCTCTTCCGGGAGAAGCTAGGGGGCGCAGAGCTGATTGCCGCCCCGGGCTGTTACGTCACAACCTCTTCGCTGACGCTTGCCCCACTCCTGTGCGCTGGCCTCATCGAACCCACGGGGATCATCGTCGATGCGGCCAGTGGCGTCTCTGGCGCCGGACGCCCAGCGAAGCCCAACACCACGTTCTGCACTGTCGACGAGAACTTCACTGCCTACGGGCTATTGAATCATCGCCACACGCCAGAGATCGAGATGGCTCTCGGAATGGCGAGCGGGCTCGAGACGCAACTGCTGTTTACGCCGCACCTTGCTCCAATGAACCGAGGCATCCTCGCGACCTGCTACGCACGACCGACGCGCTCATTGACCACGGAGGACGCGATCGCAGCCCTCGCGGACGCCTATTCCGACGAACCCTTCGTGGTGGTATCGGAGCGTGTCCCAGCTACGAAGAACACGCTCGGGTCCAACAGCATTCACATCACTGCTCGGGTCGATGAAAGGACTGGTTGGGTCGTTGCTATCGGCGCCCTCGACAACCTCGTAAAAGGGGCGTCAGGCCAGGCTGTCCAATGTGCGAACCTTGCCCTCGGTCTCGATGAGGGCGCCGGCCTTCCGGCCGTAGGGATGTTCCCGTGAGTGCCGCCGTATCACCGCTCGCTCCAGCGCAGTTTCCGAGCTTGCCTGCAGTTGCTGGAGTTCAGCTCGCTACGCACGAGGCAGGGTTGCGATACAAGAACCGGGCAGACCTTTTCCTCGCCTTCGTCGCCCCTGGAACCTCCGTTGCAGGGGTATTCACCAAGTCACTCTGTCCATCGGCCCCGGTCGACTGGTGTCGGAAGATTCTGCCGTCAGGACGTGCCCGGGCGATCGTGTGCAACAGCGGCAACGCCAACGCATTCACCGGCCGTGCTGGGGCCACTTCGGCGCAGCTCACCGCAGAGACGATCGCCAGAGCTCTTGGCGTCGACCCGACCGAGGTTCACCTGGCGTCCACAGGAGTCATTGGCGAGACACTTCCTGACGATCGCTTGGTCGGCGGTTTGGCCGAGCTGAGCGAGCAATTAGCACCGAGCGATGCCAGTGGTTGGGAGGCAGCCGCCGACGCGATTCGAACGACAGACACGTTTGCCAAGGGGTCCTCATCGGTCGCCATGATCAGTGACGAGACGTTCACCGTGGTGGGAATCGCAAAGGGTTCAGGAATGATCGCTCCCGACATGGCGACGATGCTTGGGTTCGTGTTCACCGACGCAGCGGTCGCCCCAGCCGTGCTACAGGAGATGCTCACGGACTCGACGGTGCAGTCGTACAACAGGATCACGGTGGACTCCGACACGTCGACGAGCGATACCGTTTTGCTTTTTGCCACTGGCGCATCCCGCAGCCATCCCATCGAATCCGTCGAGGACCCTCGGTATCTCCCGCTCAGGGCTGCAATCGACGAGGTGAATCTCGATCTCGCACATCAGATCGTGCGAGATGGCGAAGGTGCAACCAAGTTCGTCGAAGTGTCCGTGTCAGGTGCAGAAACAGATGGGGCGGCGTCGATAATCGCTCTTTCTATCGCGAACTCACCGCTCGTTAAGACGGCGCTTGCGGCTGAGGACGCCAACTGGGGTCGCATCGTGATGGCGGTGGGCAAGGCTGGACAGCGCGCCGACCGGGATTCCCTTCGCATCTGGATCGGCGACGAATTGGTTGCTGAACACGGTGTCCAGGCCGACGACTATTCCGAAGCACGTGCTACCGAACATCTGAAGCTCGACGAAGTGATAATTCGGGTCGACGTCGGCGTGGGCTCCGCCCAGGCCAGCGTCTGGACCTGCGATCTCACACACGGTTACATCGAAATAAACGCGGGGTATCGATCATGACCGTTCAGTCCGTTAATGACCGTGGATTCGAGCCAGTTCGTCGCGCCGAGGCGCTGATCGAAGCCCTACCGTACATCGACCGTTTCCGCGGGGCAGTTGTTGTGATCAAGTTCGGTGGAAACGCGATGGTCGACCCAGATCTGAGCCGCACCTTCGCTGAAGACATCGTCCTTCTTCGCTCGGTCGGAATGAAGCCAGTGGTCGTACATGGAGGCGGCCCACAGATCGGCGAACTTCTCGGTCGGCTCGGTAAGGAGTCGGAGTTTCGCGATGGCCTACGTGTGACAGACGCGGAAACCCTCGACGTGGCGCGGATGGTGCTTGTCGGCAAAGTCGGTCGAGACATCGTGGGAGCGATAAACGTGCACGGTGCCTACGCCGTTGGTCTTTCGGGTGAAGACGGCGGCATGATTCGCGCCGAGGCCCGAGATCCAGAACTGGGTTTCGTGGGCAACATCGTGGAGGTCAATCCGAACATCGTCGAACGGTTGATGGCTGAGGAGATGATTCCTGTCATCAGCACGATCGGTTCCGATGCTGCCGGACAGGCTTACAACATCAACGCGGACACCGTCGCTGGCGCGTTGGCAGGCGCGTTGCGCGCGGAGAAGGCTGTCTATCTGACGGACGTACCTGGTCTTCTCGCTGATGTCGACGACCCCGAGAGCATCATCGCCCAAGCAACGGTGCCAGAACTACGTGGGTTGATCGACGACGGCACGATCGCTGGCGGCATGATCCCCAAGGTGCTTGCAGCGCTCGACGCCGCGGCAGCTCTGCCCGGCGCGACGGTCAAGATCGCGAGCGGAAGCCCGGACAA
>CAXMRH010000182.1:0-9820 GCA_964196045.1 uncultured Chthoniobacterales bacterium
GCCGCTGTAGAGATGCTGAAGTCGGGCACGACGACCTTTCTCGAGGCGGGCACGATCCGCTTCCTCGGCGAGGTTATCGAAGCGCTTGTCGGTGTCGGCATCCGTGGTCGAGTCGGGAAGTGGGTATGGGATCTTCCTCCGGAGCCCGACGTGTACAAGCAGAACACCGACGAGGCAATCGGTAATCTCGAACGGCAGCTCACCGAGTTCAAGTCGGTCGCCGACGGAAGGATCGCGGCGTCTTCGATCCTCGTTGGGCATACGACCGCTTCAGATCCGCTCTGGCAAGCAGCGAGGTCACTGGCGGACGATCACGGGACCGGCATGAGCTTTCACATGTCTCCCGCGATGCTCGACCCCGATGGCTTCATCGAAGCGTTCGGACACCGACCCATGATCCACCTCGACGAATTGGGCATCCTTCGAGACGACGTAACCATGACCCATTGTGTGCAGATCGACGACCAGGAGCTCGGGGTAATGGCCAAGGCCGGGGTGTCCGTTGCCCATTGTCCGACCACGGCACTAAAGGTGAGCTACGGCGTCACCCAGGTAGGCAAGATGCCCGAGATGATGCAGCGAGGTATCAACGTGAGCATCGGCACGGATGGCAACAATGCGTCGAACCATTCCGACATGATGCGGGCCACGTACCTCGTGGCTGGGCTGTTCAAGGACGCCCGGCAGGATCCCCAGATGTTCCCTGCCGAGATGGCCTACGAGATGGCCACGATCGGCGGCGCCAAGTCGATGGGCATGCAGGACTCGATTGGCTCGCTCGAAGTCGGCAAGCGCGCCGACATTGTCATGCACGACACCGACCGACCCGAATGGCGTCCGCTGCTCAACGTCATGAACCAACTGGTTTGGTCGGCCGATGGCCGCGGCGTGCACACCGTGCTGGTCGACGGCAAGATCGTGGTCGAGGCGGGCCGCATGCTCACTGTCGACGAAGACAAGCTTTGGGCCGACGCCCAACAGGCCGGTGAAGCAATCACCTTGCGCTCAGGTCTTCCCGACAAGTCGAAGTACCCGATCTTGTGACCTTCGAGGCCGAGATCACGCCAGGCATGTCGCCGGCAGAAGCGGTCGAGCTCGGCTGCCTGGTCGAGGACGCGGGCTTCGATCGGCTGGGTGTGTCGTGTGTTGCGTTGTGGCCCGATACCTATCAACTGCAAGCGCTCATCGCAGCAAGGACCAGCCGGATCCAGATCGGCTCGATGGTCACCAATCCGTACACGCGTCATGCTGCGGTTCATGCCTCGGCCCTTGCAACACTGCATGAGCTCTCGGGTGGCCGTGCGTTCTTCGGTATCGGTGTTGGGGCTGGCCTCGAGGAGCTTGGCATCGACTACCCACGACCGGTCGCGACATTGCGAGAGACGATCGGTGCGATCCGTGGACTGCTTACCGGCGCGACGGTGGATCTCGATGGTCGGACCGTACATCTCGACGGGGCGGCGTTGTTGCGACCGCCCAAGCATCACGTGCCAATCGCTATCGGAACTCGGAGTCCTGGCGTCATGAAGCTCGCCGGCGAGGTCGCGGACATCGCTCTTGTCGGAGCACGACATCTCACGCCGGAGATCGTGGCCCGATATCGAGGTTGGTTGGCCGAGGGCGCCGCCCGTGTAGGTCGAGACGTGTCCGAGGTCGAAGTGTTGCCGAGGGTCACTCTGTGCGTCTCGGAGGACGAGGACCTCGCCGTCGACAGCGTCAAGCGATTCGCCGCCCACTACTTGGACATCCTCGGCGATTACGGCCCGCCCGTGGATCCTGAGCGTCGCGCGGCCATCGTGGCGACGCTGGACCACGCGACTGGCTGGTACTTCGACCTCGATCGCTACGATCCGCCCGAGATGAGTCGCCTGATCGACGCGGATCTGGCTCGCAAGTTCGCCATCGCCGGCACGCCCGAGCAGTGCGCCCAGCAATTGCGCGACCTCCTCGATCTCGGGTTCGAAGGCGTCAGCTGCAACCTTGCCGCCGTCAAACGCGACTCGATGTTCGACGGGCTGCGAGAGACCATCGAAGGTGGAGCCAGGGTGCTCGAGTTACTCAATCAGTAGAGCGAACGACCAGCCACCCTGCGTTCCGTGCGTCCTTGACACTCAACCTCACGCACCGCCGCGATGCCTTCGACGGTGGCAGGGTGAGCAGCGGATCTTGAGCTCGCCGATAACCGTGCGGCCGGTCTCCTCGAATGCCGGAACATGGTCGTACTCGAGCAGGTCAGCGCTGTCGCAATCGACACAACAGCGGTCTCGTTCCTTCACGACACGTTTCTGGCGAGTGGTTGGGTGTCGTTGTCTGCCGGACGCGTTGATTGGTTTGCCTTCCGCGTCGTGGATGAGCGCACGAATGAATGATGTAGGTGCGATCGCTTCGACCTCTGCTTTGCTTATCGGCGTCCCATCATCGAGCGCACATCCGCTGCCTCGGACATGGATCACGATCTCGGTACTGACTTCACCCGGCCCAACTGTTCCCTCAGCTAGCGCAACCAATGCATCTGCTCGCTGCTGAGCCAGAGTCGGCCATTTCTCGGAACTGGACGCGTCCGCGGACGCGTTTCGTGCAGGCTCCGCGTTGTCCATCCTCACTGTGCGCGACGACCGCATGACAATTGCTTCGACCATCGCAAGCAGCGTCGCGGCCGCAAGCGGCGGCAGACAGAACCGGCCATGGGTCATTCCGTCTGCATCGGTCCAGAAGTTGAGGAATCGGTTGTCGTGATGACGTGTGCGACGGTGCTCGTCGGGTTCTGTGTCCCTCAGATAGACAGAAAGTTCGACGCCGAGTCGGCTGGCGGGGTGCCGTCTGGCGATGCCGATCAGGTCGGCCTCGTTGTCCGGTGTTGCGGCTCGACTGATGATCCTCACCTTCGAATACGACAGCTCATGGGTCCGGAAGGCGCCATCGAGCCCGGGCAACTCGCTCAACTTCTTGCCAATCCGCACCCATTCACGCGCTGTGGAGACGCACATGTCGAGGGCATCCGCGATCCAGTGTGCCGCTGTGTTGGCTTCTAGTAGCCATTCATCTGATGCGTCGAGATCGGCCGCGAGCTTGATGACGTCGTACTGCCACCGTCCAAGTTGCCGGCCTGCGTCGACGAGACGAGCGCCGACGGTCGGAAGGGTATTGATGGTGGCGTCGGTCGTGATGGCCAAGGGTGACTCCGCTTCTGTCCCGCTCGACCAATTCTGTGCCTGTCGAGCTCCGCTCGACCAGCGTAGAGACGGGGTATGACATCCAAAGAACGGTCACTCGGCGAGGCGGTGTGGCCGCGCTCAGCACACAAAACGCGTCCGCGGACGCGTCAGAATCTCAACTGCGCAGCGGAGGGCGCTCAAGTAATAGCCGCACCGGTCAGGTCGCGCGAAACTCGTGGGCGAGGTCGCCAGAAACGAGTGGCGTCGATTTCACGAGGTCGAGCCCAGCGCGACGGCCGAGCTCCGCGAACTGTTCGGCCGAGCGCTCCTGGCCCCCGTTCGTGAGCGCCGCCATCAAGACATCTGCGCGAAGCGCTATGTCATCTCGGGGCACAACAGTCCGATTGCTGTCTACGACGAGGACCCTCGAGTCGGGCGAAGTAGCCGTCGCAGTATTGGCGAGGATCCGCACACCGGAGTCGTCGTCCCAGTCGTGGAGCACGTTCACGAGCAGATAGACGTCGAACCCAGGCGGGACCTCGACGAAAGCGTCGCCAGCGATCGTCCCGAGTCGTGGATGTTCGACCGCACGTTCGATGACTGCCGGGAGATCGAAGACGATCGCCTGCCAGCCGTCGTGGCGATCGAGCAGAACTCTCGCGAGTTCGCCGGTGCCTCCACCCACGTCGCACAGGCTGCGAGTCGCGCCCCACTCGATCGCTGCATCGAGGGTCAGCGCATGCATCCGAGCTCCGGCGGCCATTGCCTCGTCGAATGTTGCCCACCGGTCGGGATGATGTGCCATCCAGTCGAAGAACGGTTCACCGTTCACCTCGGCAAATCCGTCGCGCCCTTGTCGACAATCGAGGGCCCCGATTGCCCGAACGAGCTCGTCGCCACCAGCGAAGTCGACCCAATGGTGCCACCCCGCGGGATGTTCGGACCGAAGGAAGGCCGTAACGGGATTGGGGCGAACGAGACCGCGTCGGTCGATCCGCAACCAACCTCTCGCGGCGGCGAAGCGCAACAAACGCTCGAGTCGGCCATGGTCGACGTCGAGTTCGGTGGCGAGTTCCTCGGTCGTCATCTTCCGCGTGAGTGCATCGGGCACGCCTGCAGCACAGATCGCGACCAGAACACGATGGTCAAGCAAGCTCAGCGCCGCTTCGAGGATCTGCACCGGTGGCGGGGCCAACGTCCGATGGAGTCGGCCGACAACCCCTCGGAGCCGCGTGCCTGCCTCGGACACGAACGCTGGTGGAAGCATCGGCACACCAAGTGTGGTCTTCGCATCGACCGGGTACATGGTCACCTCCTGGTCGTTGTCGACGACACTATCTGATCAAGACGCAGTCATGTCCATCGTCGAGGTGGCCCTAGCTCATGGGCCAGCGAGCGGAATTTGGCGTTGAGCTTCGAGCTCGAAGAGCGCGGCCAGCGGCCACGGCGTCGTCGACGAGGCTGGCGATGTCGATCGTGGTGACTTCACCGCTGCGGACGACCATTTCGCCAGCCACGTAGACGTCGCGGACCGAGCGTCCATCGCTTCCCCAGATCAGTTGCAGGGCAGGGTCGGGGCTGTTGGGTATCCACTCCACGCGAGTCCGATCGTGCACAACCAGATCGGCCTGCTTGCCGACCTCGATCGAACCGACGATGTCATCGACCCCCAGCGCCTGCGCACCGCGGATCGTCAGCAGTTCCAAAGCATCGTGCGCTCCGAACCCGGTTGGGTCTACTGCCACATCCTTCGCCAGGCCAGCGAAGAGCGCAGCGGTACGAATGCCATCGACCATGTCTCCGGCATTCTCTGCGTCGCATCCGAGTGCGAGCCTGCCACCACGTTTCCAGAAGTCGAGATGGCGCAACTCTCGAGAGATTCCCTGCCCAAGGCGCAGGTAGGCCCACGGGCAGGACACGACTGCGGTTTCTGTGTCGACCAGGATCGCGAGCTCTTCGTCATCGAGGTGAACTCCATGGCCAACTGCGACATTGGGTCCGAGGACCCCGAGATCGGCAAGATGAACGAACGGTCGCTTGCCGGTCCGGCTCAGGTAACTCTCTGGGTCTCCGGTGTGTGGCGACATGTGAAAGGTCAGACCGACCGATCGATCGCGTGCGAGCTCGGCGGCTGCAACGACAAGTTCATCCGACATGAGGTCATGACCGACGAGGCTCACCCAGCTCGACACCAGGGGACCGGTGACGAGATCCAGCGCACCACGCTGGCGCTCGATGACCTCGTCGACCGAGCCGGCGAAAGGCCCGTCTTCGACGTCCCAGCCCCACGTGCCGACGGTGAGGCGGGCGCCGACCGAATCGGCCGCAGCTGCGACACGATCTGGATGGGCCACCGTTCCGGCTTCGAACGTCGACGTGATGCCGTTAGCGAGCGACTCGGCCAGCGTGAGTGTTGCGGAGAGTTGGTCGTCGTCACCCGTGTGTTCGGCATGCACGGGCACCACCCAGGTAAAAATCGCTTCGCCAGGAGCGAGGTCATCGGGTATTGATGACTGAATCAGCCGGTCACCAGTCAGGTGCTGGTGTCCGTTGACATAACCGGGCACGACCAGATCACTCGCCGAGCCCGACACCGTGGCTTCGGGATGTGAGCGGGCAAGCTCGTCAAACCCGCCGGCCTCGACGATGTGCGTGTTCTCGATGGCTACTGCGCCATCGGCGATGATCTCGCGCTTGTCGTTCATCGTCACGACGGTGCCGCGGACGAGCTGCACTGATCCGGTTTCACTCATGCGGAACATTCTGCCCTAGAGTTCGTCAGACCGTTTGAAGCCGTCCAGTTGGTGTCAATATCGACTTCGCAGCTCCGCGAACGATGTCCTCGCCACCTCTTCGAAGACGGGGACCTGCTGGTCGAGCATTGGGTAATACATCGACAGTTCGCTGATTCCAAGATCGAGCAATTGTTGAGCCTGATCGAGAAAGGCCTCGGTCGACTCGTAGTAGCTGATGCTCCCGCCGCTGGCTCGAGATGCTGGGTCAAACATGTTGTAGCTGATCCTCAGTGACGCCGGATCTCGATCGATGGCCTCGCAGTGAGCGAGCGCTCGTTCGATCCGGCCGCGCGTCTCTTCGAGTTGTTCGTCGAACGTCGGAGCGAAGCTCATCGTGTTCCATGTGTCGGCGTAACGAACAGCTTTGCGGATCATGATGGGTCCGAGAGCAGCAACCGTGATCGGTGGCCTCGGCAGTTGAGACGAGCGAGGACTCATCGTCGCTCCCTCGACCTGATACTTCTCGCCCTTGTACGTCGTTATCTCGTTCGACAACAGCAGGTCCACGATCTCGACATACTCGTCGAAATGTGCGACACGTTTCGGGTTCGACCAGTTCTCCATTCCAATCATGTCGTAGCTGGGGTCGATGGGAAGTCCGAGGCCGAGGCCAACCTCCAGTCTCCCTCCGGAGATGTGGTCGACGGTGAGCGCCTGACGGGCGAGCATTGCGGGATTACGTAGGGGGATCTGAGCAACGCAAGGGGCGAGCCGGATGCGGTCTGTTGCTTCCGCCACCCCAGCCAGAACAGTCCACAACTCGAACCAGTCGCTCGGGGGATTCGACCAGTCGCAGAAGTGGTCGCCAGTGGCGGCGACATCGAAGCCAAGTTCTTCGACCTGGCGAAAGCGGCCGACAAGCTCGCTCCAGCGCAAGTTAGGAAGGATCATTGCCTGGAAACGAAGGTTTGTAGTCACGCGTCATCCAATCCGTGAGCAAGTTGATGGTCGTAGGTTGCAGCGTCGTAGTAGCCCTGTGAGCTCGCGATCAAGCCCGTTTGCCCCATGTTCCAGACCTCGACGCCACTGACCCGCACAGGATTCCCTGTGCCGCCTGGGCCCGTGTTTGTACCGGTCAGGGTCCACACGAAGAACGCGGCGTCACCGGCGGTGAGTAGCTGGTCCAGGCTGACCTGGAGATTGGGAAAGGCGTTCATGTACGAGGATGCAACTTCAGCGAGCGCCGCTCTCCCCTCAGCTGGTGGTCCGCCATTGATGGACTGCCAGCCATTCTCTTCGTAGCAAGCGGCCATCCCGTTGGGATCTTGCGTAGACCAGGCGCGAGAGCACTGAACCGCAAGCTCCCAGAGCTCAACGGAGGGGCCAGTCATCCCAGGTGTTGCTGCCAACTTCATCTCTCGTCCCTCCCGACGGATTGAAACTACTGCACGTCAGAAATCAGTGCGAGGCCCTTCGACATATGGGAGCTGTAAAGCCGTACGGCTCAATCGCTGGCCTTGGTTGTGGCCCATACTGGAGGTCACCCCCAAGGAGACTCCGCAATGGCTGCACTCTTGATCATCAATTACGGCGACATCCTCGACGAGGACCAGCTGAAGGCCCATCACGGCCCGGCCGCCAAGATCCTCGTTGAGGATCACAAAGGCGAGGCAATGGTGTTCACCGACAACAGCTCGAACATGGGCGAGGGGTACGGCACAGGAGCGCACACCATGGTGCTGAAGTACGACTCGGTCGAGGCCGCAGAGCGGGCATACCAGTGCGACGAATACCAGGACATCCTCGGTCAGCGCCTGGCCGCAACACGATCGGGGTTCTCCATGGTTGTCCCGATGATCGACTGATTGTCCAACACGCGCGAACTTCAGCTCGAGCGGTAGACAGGGCAGATGTACACCCCTGCTGAAGACCGCTACGACTCGATGACCTATGCCCGTTGTGGATCCAGTGGGCTCAAGCTGCCACGTCTATCGCTTGGACTCTGGCAGAACTTCGGTGGCGATTCCCTGAGTGACGAGGCGCGCACGATGTTGTTGAACTCCTTCGATGCTGGGGTCACCCACTTCGATCTCGCAAACAATTACGGCCCACCGTTTGGGTCCGCCGAGAGCAACCTCGGTCAGATCATGGCCGGCGACCTGCACCCCTATCGAGATGAATTGGTCATCTCGACCAAAGCTGGCTACGACATGTGGCCTGGCCCCTATGGCGAGTGGGGAAGTCGAAAGTACGTGTTGGCCAGCCTCGACCAGTCACTCGCCCGCATGGGCCTCGACTACGTCGATATCTTCTACTCACATCGCTTCGATCCCGACACGCCGCTCGAGGAGACGATGGGTGCGCTCGACACCGCCGTGAGGTCGGGTCGAGCGCTCTACGCCGGCATCTCTTCGTACGGACCAGAGAAGACTCGTGAGGCTGCGGCGATTCTCCGAGAGCTCGGTACGCCGTGTCTGATCCATCAACCGTCGTATTCGCTCTTGAACCGATGGGTCGAGGACGGACTCACCGATGTGCTTCGCGAGGAAGGCATGGGGTGTATTGCGTTTTCGCCACTGGGTCAGGGAATGTTGACCACGAAGTACCTGGACGGTGTTCCTGCAGACTCACGCGCAGCGGAGAACGGATCCTTCAGCCAGACCTTGCTCACGGAGGAGAACATCGCTCGGATCCAGGGTCTCAACGCGATCGCTGCTGAGCGCGGTCAAACGTTGGCACAGATGGCGCTGAGCTGGGTTCTTCGTGACGACGTGGTCACCTCGGTGCTCGTCGGCGCCAGCCGGTGGACACAGATCGAGGACAGCCTCGGGGCACTCGAGAATGTCGAATTCTCTGACGACGAGCTCGCGGCCATCGACGAGCACGCGGTCGAGAGCGGGATCAACCTCTGGGCGACGTCGAGCGAGGACAGCTGAGCGAGGGGTTCAGGCGGCCTCTCCGCTCACCGGACGTTCACAACGAACGAAGGAACTCCAAGCAGAGATCGGCGAACTCTTGTGGCCGTTCCATCAGTGCGACATGTCCGGTGTCGGGAAGCTCGACGAGCCGGGCTATTGGTATTCGATCGGCGATCTCGCGTGAGTGATGTGGCGCGGCGATGACATCGAGGGTCGAACACGTCACGAGAGTCGGCGCGTCTATTGTGCCGAGTCGCTCGCAGGTGTCGCCGGTGAGACATGCCTCGAGTTGGCCGATCCAGCCGTCGTTCATCGGTGACCGCTCGAGGAGGAAATCTCGGTGTGAAGCCATCTCGTCCGCATGTGCGTTGTAGTAGTCGTGAGAGTGCAGCCCCAACATGGAGAACTCCGCAAGTGCGAGTCGCTGGTCTTGTCGAGCGAGCTCGAGGCGTGTTTCCTGAAACGTGCGCAAACGTGGGCTGTTCCGGCACCAGCTGTGATGCACCCCGAGGCTCGATATCCGATGGGGATAGTTGATCGCCAACTCTTGTGCGATGTGTCCGCCCATCGAGAAGCCCATCACGTGGGCTTGGTCGACGCCGGCCGAGTCAAGAACTCGCACCGCATCGTCTGCCATGTCTGAGAGGGAGTAGCCGGGATCGGGAACGCTGCTCCGTCCGACGCCGCGATTGTCGAACACCACCGTGCGGAACTCTTCGGAGAACGCGGGAAGCTGACCTGCCCAAAACTGATGGTCATGGCCGGTCCCGCTGATCAACAGCAAAGGCGGGCCCTTTCCCTCGGTTCGGAAAAAGATCTCCACGCCGTCGCGTTCTGCGGTCATCGGCATTGTGAGCCTCCTGGGTTCGCTACTTCAGTCGTAGGTCCGCAACTCGACCCGGTGGCCATCTGGATCTCTGACGTACGCGCCATCCCCAATTCCCCGTGCCCCCGACAGCTGTTTTGGGCCCATCTCGATTTGGTCGCCGTGCGCGCTCACAAACGAGTCGAA
>CAXMRH010000183.1:0-11058 GCA_964196045.1 uncultured Chthoniobacterales bacterium
ACGACCGTGGGACTCGGCCAGGCTTTTCAGTTCATCGGCAAGTCGGCCACGATCGCAATTCGCCAGCCATCGATGGGGCCAACCTTTGGGATCAAGGGTGGAGCCGCCGGCGGCGGATACTCCCAGGTCGTCCCAATGGAGTTGTTCAACCTCCACCTCACCGGAGACATGCACGCGGTCACCGCAGCCCACAACCTCTGCTCGGCCATGTTGGACGCGCACCTGTACCACGGCAACGAAACCGGTATCGACACCAACAACATCACCTGGCGCCGCGTGCTCGATGTGAATGATCGGTCGCTACGCAATGCGGTCATCGGCCTCGGCGGACGCCTCGACGGCATACCTCGCGAGACCGGTTTCGACATCACCGCAGCATCCGAAGTCATGGCTGCGCTCGCGCTCTGCACCTCGCTTCAGGATCTGCGCACGCGTATGGGGCGCATCGTGCTCGGCTACACAAAGGACGGCACACCGGTCACGGCCGAAGAAATCGGCGCTGCAGGATCGATGACCGTCATCTTGAAGGAAGCCATCAAGCCGAATCTCATGCAGACGCTCGAAGGCACCGCGGCGTTGGTCCACACCGGCCCCTTCGGCAACATAGCGACAGGCAACAGCTCAATCGTGGCCGACCAGATCGGCATCAAGACCGCGGATTACCTCCTCACTGAAGCCGGCTTCGGCGCGGACATGGGCGCAGAACGTTTCTTCAACATCAAGTGCCGCTATTCAGGCATCGCCCCTGACGCAGCCGTTCTTGTCGCGACCGTTCGCGGCCTCAAAGCTCACTCAGGGAACCACAAGATCGTGGCGGGCAAGGATCTCCCACCTGCACTGTTGGAGGAGAACCCGGACGAGGTCCACCAAGGTGGCGACAACCTCCGTAAACAACTCGAGAACATGCAGATCCATGGCGTCACGCCAGTTGTCGCGATCAACGTGTTCCCTGGTGATCACGATGTAGACATCGATGCCATCAAGGAGATCGCTGCCGAGTTCGGTGCGCGCTCCGCCGTGTCGACGCACTTCTCCGATGGCGGCCGAGGAGCCTCCGAGCTCGCCGAAGCGATCGCCGAGGCAGCCGACGAACCGTCGAAATTCGAGGTCCTCTACCCGGATGACATGAGTATCCGCGACAAGATCGAGACCGTTGCCAAGAAGGTCTACGGAGCAGACGGCATCGACGTTTCCCCAGCTGCCGCCAAGCAGATCGACAACTACGAGGCGAACGGATTCGGCAACCTGCCGGTCTGTATCGCCAAGACTCACCTGTCGCTCTCCGCCTTCCCGGCTCTCAAGGGCGCCCCGACCGGTTGGACACTGCCCGTGCGTGAGGTTCGCGCCTCGGTCGGAGCCGGCTTCGTCTATCCGATCTGTGGCGACATGCGCACAATGCCGGGGCTGGGCAAAACCCCAGCCGCCCAAAAGATCGACATCGATGAGAACGGGAACATTGTGAATTTGAGCTAGGTGGGCTGCTTCTCGCTCGACACTTCCGGTCGAGAACCGCGGAAACCGACATGGTCGATCGCCTCCGGCTCACTCCCCTCCCGCCCGAGGCGTCTTGTTTGTGTGTATAGGAGGAACTGTCTTTCTGGCTCTTGCCAGGTGACAAAAGATCAGAAATTGGAGAAGTCCGAATGGCAATCTTTAGAAAAAGTGACACTGCTGAAGCCTCGGACAAAGCGAGCGCGTATCGGCGTGCGCTGGTTGACGGTCTGACGTATGAGCTGATTCCGCTCAAGTCGGTCGAGGCCGGGATCGAGGCACTGCCGCCAAACTCGCCCGTGTCAGTCACCGTTTCGCCCGTGAAGGGCATGGACGCCACGGTCGAACTCACCGACCGGATCCGGGCACTTGGTCATCGTCCGGTACCGCACATTTCCGCTCGACTTATCGAAGGGCCCGAACACGTCGACCGGATCGCAAACTGGCTACGGACCGAGGGGTACGACACCATGTTCTGCGTCGCTGGTGATGCCGAGGAGCCAGTTGGCCCGTACGACGGTGCACATTCGTTCTTGACAGCCCTGTTCGAACGAGAACACGGGCTTTCCACCGTTGGCGTCACCGCGTACCCGGACGGCCACGCTCTGATCCCCACCGAGGTCTTACGCGAGCATCTCCACAAGAAACAAGATCTCCTGGCCGAGGCCGGACTCAATGGCTGGGCATCGACGCAGATGTGTTTCGACGCCGACCTGATCGTCAGCTGGCTTCGTGCTGAACGCGAGTCGGGATTCACCTTGCCGGTCCACCTTGGTATCCCCGGGGTCGTCGATCGAAGCAAGCTCATGACTATGGGTGTTCGTCTCGGCGTTGGAGCGTCCTTGCGCTACCTCAAGAAGAACCGGGCGGCCGTCACCAAGCTGATGAGGCCAGGTCACTACGACCCGGACGACATTCTCGAGTCCATAATCGGCGAACTCGAAGGTCTGCAGGTCACCGGACTTCACGTCTTCACCTTCAACCAGGTGGAGTCGACCAACGAATGGCGTGACGCGGTACTGAACGAGGCTTAGCTATCGGAGTCTCGGGCGAACATCGAGACCTCGGTGCTGTCCGTTATCTCGGTGCTCGCCGCGACGTCTGCGCTTCGATGATCTCAGACGCATCTTCGGGAGGATCATCGGTCCACTCGTACGCCGACGCAAACGGATCTGGCATCCAGGTGCGTTCGGCTAGATCTCTCGCGTCGCCGATCTCGAGCGGGCGGCCGAGCAAGAACCCCTGAAACGTGTCGCAGCCGAGCTCGCGGAGCACCTCGAACTGCTCCTCACGCTCGACACCTTCAGCAACAACACTCAAATTCATCGCGGTGGCAAGGGACAAGATCGCGCGGACGATCGCCTGACTCTCGATCGACTCCGCAATGTCGCTCACGAAGTCCTTGTCGAGTTTCACGATGTCCACTGGCAGCTCGCGAAGGTAGGACAGCGACGAGTACCCGGTACCGAAGTCGTCGATAGCGATTCGAACACCCCACGCCCGGAGCAACTCGAGACGCCGACCACCTTCTCGCAGGTCGTGAAGCAGTGTCGATTCCGTGATCTCGAGAATGATCGTCTTCGGATCGATCGACGCTCGCCGGAGGATCTCGAGCGTCGATTGCACGAAATCCTTGTGCTCGAGGCGCTGTGCCGACACGTTGATCGACACCGACCCGAATTGTCTGCCCTCTCGACGGAGAATGGCCATCGATTGGGAGATATGTGTGAACGCCTCCTTGTCGAAGGCGGCCATGAGCCCGTGCCCTTCGGCCACGGGAATGAACTCGTCAGGAGGAACGAGCCCATGCCCTTGCCGGTACCAACGACCGAGCGCCTCGAACCCCACGAGCTTGCGATCTCCGTCGAACTGCGGCTGGAACATCGCGTGGATACCCGACCGACCGTTGATAGAACGCGAGAGGTCTTCCTCGAGCTCCTTTTGCGCGGCAAGAATTGCTCGCAGCTCAGCATCGAAGAAGCGGAAGTCATCACGGCCATTACGTTTGACCTGATAGAGCGCAAGATCCGATTCTCGAAGCAACTCTGCACCGTCCAGGATCGGTGAGTTGGCGGTTCTGGCCTCGGCGAACGTCGCACCCAGACTGAGAGACGTCGAGATCGTGGCCTTGCCGAAGTTGAACGGTGCACGGATGGCGAACGACAAACCTTCGACGAACCTGACCATCTCGGAGCGCACCGGCTCCGACGCGACGATCAAATACTCGTCACCACCCAATCGTCCGACATCACATGCAAAGGGAGCCTCAACGGCAGCCTCAACAAGGCGTTGGGAGATTCCGATCAACAGATCATCGCCGGCCTGGTGACCAAGCGTGTCGTTGATCTTCTTGAACTTATCGATGTCGCAATAGATGAGTCCGATGCTCTCGTTCGTCTCCAACGCATCATCGAGAGCCACCAATACTGCTCGTCGACTGAGCAAGCCGGTGAGCGCGTCGTGGTCGGCTTGGTAGCGCAGATACGCTCGGCTGCGAGCCTTATCGAGCGCCAGCCGGGCCAGATCCTGAGCGAGGTTGATCGCGACGGGGTCAGGGTTCGCACCGGCGTCGGACAAGACAGCCTGCAAAACCCAACCGACGTCCTGGTCAGTGCGATCGAGGATGGACCACGTGTAGTCGACCCGTTTATCATCGACCAGGTCGTCGTTGATTATCCGGAACTGGCTGCCGGGGAAGTGGTTGGCGAGCAGTTCGGTGATGGACCGCAGGATGGTTGTCGTCTCGGCATCCGCAGCGATCTGTTCGAGCACCTTCGACTCGTCTTCTCTAAGGCGCATGCTTCTGGCGGATACGTTCTGGACCTTTTGCTTCGGATGCGGGGGAAGACTCCCCATCCCCGCTGGACTGTCGCTCAGAGTCGGTAGTGCGGGTACTCCGCTCAGCGAGGACGAGCTCAAACCTGTGACATTGTCCAATCGACGATGCAGGACCACGTTCCGCATCAGGGCCAGACCAAGGCCAACCAACAAAACTGCGATGGTTACCATCTCAGATGTAAAGATGTATAGGCCCGACCCAAGCGCCACAACGAACGTGACGACGGCAAGACTGGCCGTTCGGTGCTGTTCTCCCATCCGTGGCCTATCGGCCTGCGCGTGCGTTCGATGAGCCGCACTTCACATGCTCTGCTGTTTCATGATACGGTTCTGTTCCACGATGCGGAATCGTCGAGCAACGCTTGTTGGTCCGCGGAAGAACCTCTGACCTATCCCCACAGTTTCGTGAAGGAGTGCCATGAGCGACGAAGAAGAAGAGATCATCCTCGCCGATCTTCCAGACGATGAGCTCACCGCACAGATGCACGACGACCTCTACGACGGCCTCCGGGACGAAATCACCGACGGTACGAACATTCTGCTCGGACGTGGCTGGTCTGCAGATCGGGTTCTGAACGACGCCCTCGTCGAGGGCATGCGTATCGTCGGGATCGACTTTCGCGATGGCATCCTCTTCGTCCCCGAGGTTCTTCTGGCCGCCAATGCCATGAAAGCCGGCATGACAATCCTGCGGCCTCTGCTCGCCGAAACGGGTGCTGTACCGATCGGCAAGGTCGTTATCGGGACCGTCAAAGGCGACATTCACGATATCGGGAAGAACCTCGTCGCCATGATGCTGGAAGGCGCAGGATTCGAAGTCATCGACGTCGGAATCAACACTGACGTCGACGAATTCCTCGCAGCAATTGAGGAACACAAGCCAGACATCCTCGGCATGTCGGCGCTGCTCACTACCACCATGCCGTACATGAAGGTGGTCGTTGACACCCTCATCGAACGTGGAATGCGTGACGATTACATCGTTCTCGTCGGTGGAGCCCCGCTCAACGAGGAGTTCGGAACCGCAGTCGGAGCCGACGGCTATTGCCGCGACGCAGCCGTGGCCTCAGAGATGGCTGGCAAGCTCGTCCAAGAGCGTCGTGCCGCAGCCGCCTAAGTCGGGCGCACGACGCACGCTCGTCGTTTCATGTGGCGCGCTCACGGGTGACATTCGAGCAGTCGTGAACACGGACGGTTGGTCACACGTCGACTTCGAATACCTCCCCGCGAATTACCACAACCGTCCGGAGAAGATCACACCGGCCCTCGCCGAGGTGCTCGAAACACGAGCCGCCGATTACGACGACATCTTGATCGGCTATGGCGATTGCGGCACAGGCGGACACCTGGACCAACTACTCCTGCACTACCCGACTGCTCGCAGGCTGCCCGGAGACCACTGTTACGCCTTCTTCGCCGGACTCGAACGTTTCATGGAGCAGTTCGAGGGTGAACTCGGCACCTTCTTCCTGACCGACTTCCTCGTCAAACACCACGACGCGCTGGTTTTTGGGGCGCTTGGCCTCACCGACCACGCAGAACTGATCGAGATGTACTTCGGGAACTACACCCGGGTGCTCTACATCGCTCAAAGCCCAACGCCAGAACTCACGGAAGCAGCACGGTCATGCGCGACACGCCTGAACCTCAAGTTCGACCAACTCGACGTCGGACGCGGATTACTCGAGAGCCGGATCCTCGAGCTTCGGGGGCCGGTGTGAGCGGCCGCCGTCGGGGAGGACCGAGCCTCAAGATCATCAAGTGGCGCGACATTCCAGCGCAGGTCAACGGAACCTCGGGCGACCAAAAGGTGCAGGTCGAACTTCCTCCACGTTTTCAAAAGGCGATCGACCGGGCCGCCATGGTCGCTGGCAAGAAGGACGCGAACAGCTACATCGCCGAGATGGGCGCGGAGACACGCGCCGCTGGCGACGACGTCGAAGCCGAAGTAGCCCAACTCGTGCACGAGATCGAAGCGGATTTCACCATTGAACGGCTCAACGAGTTCGTACGAACGGGAGGCTTCAACCCCGACACAACAGACCAAACCCCTACGCAGGACCAGAACCCCTTTCCAGACCAGGACCCGTCATGACCGACACCATCATCAGTTCAGCTACTAAAGAAGTTGTCATCGGCTTCGGCCGACCATTCGTCATGATTGGCGAACGCATCAATCCAACGGGCCGCAAACTCCTTGCGGAGGAGATGAAAAACGGCGACTTCAGTCGTGTCGTGTCGGACGCGATCGCCCAGGTCGAGGCAGGGGCACAGATGCTCGACGTGAACGCCGGGATCCCGCTCGCTGACGAACCAGCGCTACTCGTACGTGCAATCAAAGAGGTCCAAGCCGTCACGGACGTACCGATATCGATCGACTCCTCGATCGTCGAAGCACTCGAAGCAGCGATCGCTATCTATCAGGGCAAGCCACTGATCAACTCGGTCACTGGCGAAGAGGAGGTCCTCGAACGAGTACTGCCCTTCGTCGCCAAACACGGTGCAGCGGTCGTCGCCATCTCGAACGACGAGACCGGCATCTCCGAAGACCCGAATGTCCGCTTCGAGGTTGCCAAGAAGATCGTCAACCGGGCATTCGACTTCGGAATCCCCGCCGCCGACGTGGTCGTGGACCCGCTCGTCATGCCGATTGGTGCCATGGGAACCGCTGGCCGCCAGGTGTTCGAGCTCGTCGGTCGCCTGCGCAACGAGCTCGGCGTGAACACCACGTGCGGTGCCTCGAATGTGAGCTTTGGTCTCCCCAACCGCCACCACATCACCGGCAACTTCTTGTCGATGGCGATCGGCGCAGGCATGACCTCGGCGATCATGAGTCCACTCCACGAAGAGGTGAAGAACTGCATCATGGCCGCGGATGTCCTGAACGGACACGACCTGAACTGCGCTGCCTGGATCGCCGCAAACCGCGACCCCAACGCTGGTGGTGGTGCAGGTGGAGCTCGACGTCGCCCCGGTGGCCGTCGTCGCTCTCCGGCAGCAAGCTAGCTCGTTCCGCTATGTCCGATTCCGTCCGCGTCGTCTTCACACCTTCGGGTCGTCAGGGTGAGGTAGAACGCGGAACCAGCGTTCTCGCTGCAGCGCGGCAGCTCGGCGTCGACCTCGATACGGTATGCGGCGGTCGAGGCATCTGCGGGCGTTGCCAGGTCGTCCCGGAAATCGGTGAGTTCGCCAAACACGGAATCACATCTGCGCCAGACAGCATCAGCGCTCCTGGGCCGACTGAGCGGTCCGACTATCGCGGTCGTCGGCCTCTTGGATCGCCCGAACATCGCCTCGGCTGCCACGCCCAGATCTGCGGAGACCTCGTCATCGATGTGCCGGCAGAAAGCCAGGTGCATCGCCAAGTCGTTCGCAAGCGCCTCGAGGTTCCCGACATCGACCTCGATCCAGTCGTTCGTCTGCATTTCACGAACGTGGTCCCGCAGGAGCTCGACACCCCGCGCAGCGAGCTCGACCTACTTCGGGACGCACTTCGAGATGATTGGGATCTCGAGGGATTGATCGCGCCTCTCGCCGTCGTGCAGGAGATTCAAGCCGTCCTGACGAAGACTCGTGAGATCACGGTCGCTGTTCGAGACAACACCGAAATCGTCGCTGCCTGGTCGGGCTTTCACGACTCGATCTACGGCGTAGCGATCGACGTCGGCTCGACGACGGTTGCCGGGCACCTGCTCGATCTCAGCTCTGGTGAAGCCCTCGCCACGACTGGCCTGATGAACCCGCAGATCAAGTTCGGCGAAGACCTGATGAGCCGTGTCAGCTACGTGATGATGAACCCGGGCGGCGAGGTCGAGCTCACGACGGCCATCCGGGAGGCGCTCGACAGTCTGATCGGCGACCTCGCTAACGAAGCAAGCGTCGACCGCACTGACATCCTCGAAATCGTGTTGGTCGGCAATCCGATCATGCACCATCTTGTTCTTGGACTCGACGCCCTTCCACTCGGTGTCGCCCCCTTCGCCCTCGCCACGGACGCCGCCGTAGAAACCCGGGGGCCATTCCTGGGTATTCACTGCAGGGACTTCACCCGCGTGTACATCCTGCCGTGCATCGCTGGACACGTCGGTGCCGACACCGCGGGAGCAATCCTGTCGGAACGGCCGGATCAGTCAGACGAGTACCAACTGCTCGTCGATGTCGGAACGAATGCCGAGATCGTCCTAGGCAATCGACAACACTTGCTGGCGGCATCCAGTCCAACCGGACCGGCGTTCGAGGGCGCTCAGATCTCTTCGGGCCAACGAGCCACTGTCGGTGCCATCGAACGGGTCCGCATCGACCCCGACACACTCGAGCCTCGCTTCCAGGTGATCGGGGCCGAGGCATGGAGCAACGAGCCCGACTTTGCCGAGCAAACAAAGAAGATCCCGATCACGGGCATTTGTGGGTCGGGAATCATCGAAGTAGTCACAGAAATGATGCTCAGCGGGATCATCTCGGCCGATGGTGTCGTGGATGGCGAGCTCACCGCCCGGTCGAATCGAATCATCCCGAACGGCCGAACCTTCTCCTATCTTCTGCATGAGGGTGAACCGAACATTTTGGTCACGCAGAACGACATTCGAGCAATCCAACTCGCCAAAGCGGCGCTCTACGCTGGCATCAAACTATTGATGGACAAGAGAGGCATCGAACAAGTCGACGCCATTCGCCTGGCAGGTGCGTTCGGGAGCCACATCGACCCCGTCTATGCGGTAGCGCTCGGTCTCGTTCCGGACTGTGCGATCGACAAAGTCTCTGCTGCGGGGAATGCTGCCGGCACAGGCGCCGTTATTGCCCTTTTGTCCGGCGCGGCTCGCAAGACGATCGAAGAGCTGATCCCAATGATCACCAAAGTCGAGACCGCGACCGAAAAAGACTTCCAACAACACTTCGTCGAGGCGATGGCCATCCCGCACGCAACCGCCGACTATCCGAACCTCACCAAAGTACTTGCCCTGCCCGAGCGCAGATTCACCAACGCCGCAGCCGCAGGTGGAGAATCTGCGGGACGTCGCAGGCGTCGTCGCACGCCCGCGCCCGACTGAAACCAAAGGAACCTCGCATGACCGACGAAACACCACGACGAGGGCGCCGCGCCGGCGGCGGTCGCGCTGGCCGCCAAGCCGCACGGGCAGCATCGGGCGCCGAAACACAGGCGTATCTCACGCGCGCCCTCCCCCCGATCAGCGTTCTCGACGAAGAGTCACTCGTCCAGATTGAAGATAACGCCGAGATCATCCTCAGCGAGATCGGAATCCAATTCAACGAATATCCGAGGGCAATCGAGCTTCTCGTGGACGCAGGCTGCACGGTCGACGGCGAAAAGGTGTTCTTCCCGAAGGGGTTGGCCCGCAAGATCGTGCAGGACAATGCCCCGGCTGAATACACGCAGTCCGCACGAAATCCGGCGCGAAACCTGCAGATCGGCGGAAAGAACACCGTCTTTGCCCCCAACTACGGCTCGCCGTTCATCACCGACCTCGATCAAGGACGCCGGTACGCAACGATCGAAGACTTTCGCAACGTGGTGAAGCTCGCCTACATGCTTCCGCATCTGCATTCGAGCGGCGGAACCGTCTGCGAACCAGTGGACGTCCCGGTGAACAAGCGTCACCTCGACATGGTGCACGCGCATCTGAAGTACAGCGACAAAGCACTCATGGGCTCGGTGACCGCACCTGAACGAGCTGAGGACTCCGTCGAATTGTGCCGAATGGCGTTCGGAGGCGACCTCGACGGTAAGACGGTTATGACCAGCCTCATCAACGCGAATTCGCCACTCGCGTGGGACGCAACGATGCTCGGCGCAGCGGACGTGTATGCCCGCACCAACCAGGCATGTATCATCTCGCCGTTCATCTTGATGGGGGCGATGTCTCCGGTCAGCTTGGCTGGCTTGGCAGCACAAGCGTTGGCCGAGGCGCTGTCGGGCATGGCCTTTGTGCAACTCGTGAATCCCGGCGCACCCGTCATCTTCGGCACGTTCGCAACATCGATGTCGATGGCAACTGGCGCTCCTACCTTCGGTACCCCCGAAGGAGGCCTGGCGATCTACATCATGGCTGAACTCGCCCGTCGGGTCGGCGTGCCATTCCGCTCGGGCGGACAGTTCACCGCCTCGAAGTACCCGGATGCACAAGCCGCCTACGAGTCAGCCAACTCGCTCCTTCCCACCATGCAGGCGGGCGTGAACTTCGTTCTGCATGCTGCGGGCTGGATCGAGGGCGGACTCGCGATCAGCCTCGAGAAGCTGATCATGGACGCCGATCAGCTCGGCATGATGCAGGTCTACGCGAAAGGCGTCGATATGTCGGAGACGGCTCAGGCAATGGAGTCGTTCCGTACCAACGAACATGGCATGCACTTCCTCGGAACAGCACACACGTAGGCTCACTTCGAGGACGCGTTCTACCGCAGCACGAACGCGGACAACAACAGCTACGAACAATGGACCGAAGACGGCAGCCTCACCGCTCCACAGCGCGCCAACGCACAGTGGAAGCAGATGCTCAACGACTACGAAGCTCCCCCGCTCGACAGTGCCGCCGAAGAAGAGATGGACGAGTACATCACAAAACGGAAAGCAGAAATGCCCGACGCGATCGGGTAATCACTCGATTCCTCAGCTGCTCGATCCCGATCGCCTGCCTCTTGTCGGGGCTTCCGCCCGACGACCCCACGCAGCGTGCATCGTCGCTCCGTGAGCTCCTGTCCCCAGCGGTCCCC
>CAXMRH010000184.1:0-14107 GCA_964196045.1 uncultured Chthoniobacterales bacterium
CTCGCCGTCGGTGCCGAGGCGAAACGTATGATCGGCCGCACGCCGAGCCACATCCAAGCAGTCCGTCCGTTGAAGGATGGCGTCATTGCCGACTTCGACATCTGCGAGAAGATGTTGCGCTACTTCATCGAACGGGTACATCCACGCAAGTGGGCCCGTCCGCGCATGGTGATCTGTGTTCCGTCGGGAATCACTGGAGTCGAGCAGCGGGCTGTGCAGGAAGCTGCAGAGTTTGCGGGCGCTCGCAAGCCTGCGTACATCATCGAAGAGCCCATGGCGGCCGCGATCGGTGCAGGTCTGCCCGTTCAGGAGCCAACCGGTTCGATGATCGTCGACATCGGCGGTGGGACTACGGAGGTCGCCGTGATTTCACTCGGCGGAGTTGTCGCAAGCCAGTCGGTCAGAGTCGGCGGCGATGAACTCGACGATGCGATCGTGCAATACACGAAGAAGGAATTCAGTATCGCTGTTGGCTACCGCACAGCAGAAGAGATCAAGAAGGCGCTCGGCTCTGCCTGGGTCATGGAGCCCGAGATGAAGGCGGAGATTCGTGGTCGCGACCTCGTCACCGGCCTGCCAAAGACGATCGAAGTCACGACGGTCCACATGCGAGAGGCTCTCGCTGAGCAAGTTTCCGCGATCTGCGACGCCGTAAAGATGACCCTCGACCAGACACCCCCCGAGCTCGCAGCCGACATCATGGAGCGAGGTGTGTGCCTCGCCGGAGGTGGCGCGTTGTTACAGGGCCTCGACGTCCGAATCCAAGATGAGACCGGCATGCCCGTCTTCGTGTGCGACCGCCCACTGGAAGCCGTTGCGCTCGGCTCAGGCCAGAGCCTCGAAGAATTCGAGTCTCTCCGCGGCGTGCTGTTCAGCTCGGGCACGATCTGACTGATCGCCTATGGCAGCCCCACAGCAATCGGGGCGTCGCCGGATCACGCTCGGACTGATCTTCCTGGCGTCTGCGACGCTCATCACGCTCGACTTTCAGGACTTCGGTCCACTCGGCACGATCCAGACTGGTGCCCGCGAGGTTCTCGCACCCATCCGTGAAGGCGGCGAACGAATCGCTTCACCCGTCACCGGACTTTGGGATGGCGCCACTAACTATGACGAGCTCGAGGCGGAGAACATCGAGCTGCGGGGCGAGATCGACCGACTCCGCGGTGACCTCGTTCGCTCCGGCGTCGATCGCGCCGACTACGAGGCGCTGCTCACACTCAACGGCCTCGAGCTTCCGCAGGGGTATCCGCTACTTCTCGCTCGTGTGAAGACCGGAGAGGTCGGGAACTTCACAGCGGGTGTCGTCGAGATCGATGTGGGGACACGCGAGGGTGTCGAAAAGGATATGGCAGTGGTGACTGCGGCTGGCCTGGTCGGTCGCATCGAGCAAGCTGATCGCACGTCGGCCACAGTGCGATTGGTCTCGAGTCGCGACTTTGTGATCGGCGTGGAGGTCGCTGGCGAAGTTGGCCTCGCTCGGGGAGAAGGCTCTTCTGACGAACTCGTCATCGAACAGGGAATCGGCATTCGTGCACAGGTGTCCGTCGGCGACCCGGTCACGACCACCGGCAGCGAACGAAGCCTGTTTCCGCCGAACCTCGTGATCGGAACCGTTGCGAGAACAGGAGTCACCGAGGACGCGTCGAACCGGCGTGTCATCGTCGAACTGGCGGCAAACCCCGTCGACCTTCGTTTTGTCAACGTCGTGCTGCTCGAGCCCGGGGCGACCGTCGAGGATGGACCCGAGGGGATTGCCCGATGATCCGTTTCAAGGCCGCGATCGCGTTGTTCGGACTCCTGTGTCTACAGGTGTCGATCTTCGCCCACTTTCGCCCCTTTGGCGTGTCCCCAGACGCGCTTCTGGCGGCGGCGCTGGTCGGCGGCATCGTTGGGGGCGGAGAGTTCGGGGCACGTCATGGCTTCGCTGCTGGACTCGTGCTCGACTTGGTGATTCCAGGTCCCTTCGGACTCGCTGCCGGCGTATACGGAACGATGGGATACGGGTCGGGACTGTTCTCTCGGTCGGTCGATTCGCAGGACCCACGTGTCGTGCCCGTGTTGTCGGGCCTCTCCGCGTTCGTGGCGATGATCATCTATGGCCTTGCGCTCGGTGTTCTCGGCTCGGAGCAATTCGTTGAGTGGCGGCTCGTGTGGGTGGCCTTTGCCGTCTCGGTCTACTCAGTGGTGCTCGTCTTCCCCGTGCAGGCCTTGTACACCTGGGTTCTTCGAGACGACAAACGTGCACCGCGAACAGAATCCGCCCGGACCGTGGTGAACTAATGGCGATGTCGGACTGGAGCAATTACTGATGGAGGACACCAGCCGCCTCCGCATGCGGGTTCTCGGTGTGGTCGCCGTGTCGCTCTTCCTCGCGCTGTTTGGGCGCCTTTGGTATCTGCAAGCCCTCGAATCCGAGACACTCGAGGTTGTCGCGCAGAGCAACATCACGAGAAGGATTCGCACGCAGGCGCCACGTGGTCAGATCCTCGACCGCAATGGCCGAGTGCTCGTGGAGAATCGTCTGTCGACAGTCGTCACGATCAACCAGGACGAACACGTCAAGGCCCTCTCTCGACTCGGTTTTGACTCCGTGAGCAAGCGCGCAGAGTTTCGCTCCGAGATGTTTGCTGATCTTGCTCGCGAACTCTCACAATCGGGACAGCTCACCAAGGTGTCTCAACTCGAAGACGCGTTCGACGATCGGTCTTTCACCACATTCGACGACATTCCGATCGCTCGCGACGTGGACGAAGAGCTGCTCATCTTCATTGGAGAGCGACCCGATCGTTTTCCCGGAGTGCAGGTGGATCAGGACGTCGTTCGTAGCTACCCCTATGGCGACCGCGCAGCGCACATTCTCGGCTATGTCGGCTCGATCACGGGCGGCGAGTTGGTCGAGAAGTCAGAACTGTATTTGATCGATGATCCAGACAGTGATGACCCTGACGCTCCTCGAATTGAGGACCCAAATGGCAAGCAGTATCGAAGCAACGACGAGATCGGCAAGGTCGGGATCGAAGCCTTCTTCGAAGACGACCTGCGCGGGGTCCCCGGCACGCGGCAAATCCTCGTCGACAACGTCGGGAACCTTGTGGAAGTGGAGAACGAGTCGCAGCCCACCCAGGGTTCCGACATCCATCTCACGATCGACATCGACCTCCAGGTGAAGCTCGAGTTCGAGCTGAAACGTGCATTGGACCGGGCGCGTCTTGTCGAGACGACTCAGGACGAAGAGCCGTTCCGTGCACCGGCGGGTGCCGGTGTCATCATCGACCCGCGTGACGGCTCGATCCTGGCGATGGCGTCCTACCCGACTTTCGACCCAGGCGATTTCATCGACGGGATCAGCCAAGCGCAGTTCGACGAGCTGAGTGACCCCCTTGCGCATCAGCCGCTTCTCAACCGAGCAGCGTCGGAGATCTACCCGCCTGGCTCGACGTTCAAACCCTTCACCTCGATTGCCGCAGAGGTCTACAATGTCTTCGGTTGGAGACACGTCGAGGACTGGAATGTGCCCATATCCGATCCTGGGTACTGGGATCTCGTGTCGTGCAGTATCGACTTCACCGGCGACGTTGAGGGTGCCCTCGCCAGCGGCTGTCGCAAGCGAAACGCTGGCGACGCAACCATGGAAGGCGTCGACCTCCGACACGCAATTACGTTCTCGTCGGACACGTATTACTACAGGCTCGGCGAAGCGTTCTGGGTGGCACCAGACACTGACATCGACCCGAACGGGATCCAGAAGGTCGCGAAGGATTTCGGCCTCGGAGCCGAGTCCGGCATCCAACTTCCGAACGAGAAGGCGGGTGTCATGCTCACCGCCGAACAATTCCGGGCACGTCATCTGGCCAACCCAGATGCCTTCCCTCGTGGTGAGTGGGGCCCAGGCGACAACACCGACATCGCCATTGGTCAGGGCAGTGTTGCCATCACACCACTTCAGCTGGCAAACGCGTACGCCACGTTCGCAAATGGCGGGACCCTGTTCTCGCCGAACATCGTGACTCGAGTCGTACCACCTGATCCAGACGAGGATCCGATCGAGTTTGGACCGCGGGTGCTCCGCGAGATCGAGATCCCGCAGCCGGTGGGCCAAATTATTCTCGACGGTCTTCTTGGTGTCACAATGCAGCCAAAGGCTGATCTCACGCAACCGAGCGGCACCGCATTCGACGCCTTCAACAAACCAGAAGAGGGCGGCGTCGCTTTCGACCTGATCAATTGGCCCGTTGCAGGAAAGACTGGCACGGCGGAAATCAACGGCAGGGCGGACAATTCGATGTTCGCCGCATTCGGGCCGAGTGGATCGACGGCATGGGGCACAGCAGTGAACGAGCCCGAATACGCCATGGTGGTGTTCCTGGAGGAGTCCGGTTTCGGGTCTCGACATGCCGCGCCGATGGTCGCTCGGGTGTTCGACGCGATTGCGAATGACAACATCGTCCGAGCACCGAGCCAAAACGAGGTGGACACGTTCTACGGCGTCGACCAGATCACGGATCTGGACCTGCTCGAAACCGCTGCGGAAGCGTCTCAATGACTGCTCTTCGAGCAGGTAGGGCCGGGTTCAACGACCGGGATACCCAGGGGCCGCTATGGATCAGGATCGATGTCTCGATCGTGTTTCTCAGTATCGGCCTTGTCTGTTTGGGGTTGGTCGTCGTGTACTCCGCAACCCGTGGTGTTCCCGACCCGGATACTGGCGCGGTGAATCGTGCCTTTATCGAACGCCAACTCGTGTTCGTGGGGGTCGGGTCATTCTTGGCCGCTGTTGTGGCGGCGATCGACTACCGAAAGACCAAACTTGCCATCCCGTTCATCTACGCGGGAACGCTCGCGCTGCTGGTCGGACTCTTTACGTTCGGCGAGAATTTCAACGGCGCTACTTCGTGGTATTCCTTCGGCTTCATCACGTTGCAGCCGTCGGAGTTCGCAAAGCTGACGCTGATTTTGGCATTGGCTTCCTGGTTCAGCTCGGTCTCGTCCCGCGACGGATTGCAGTTCGTCAACGTCATGTTGGGTCTGGCCCTAGCGGGCGTCTTCGCAGGTCTCGTCTTGCTGCAGCCCGACTTCGGGACGGTGATGGTCTACGCGGCCGTTGTGGCCGGCGTGGTGGTTGTTGCCGGAGTCGCGATGCGTCATGTCGTCGCTGTCCTCTCTTTCGTCGCCATCGCGATCACGGTGATGATCCAGCAGGGGTTTTTGCGGGACACGCAGCTGAATCGCTTCTATTCCTTCGCCGATCCCGAGAATCTCGCCCGGTACAACGTGAACCAATCCGAGATCGCTATCGGCAACGGCGGGATCGGTGGCAAGGGATTGTTCCAAGGAACGCAGAACAACAATTCCCTCGTCCCGGAGAAGGAGACCGACTTCATCTTCAGCGTGCTCGGTGAGGAGTTCGGTTTCATCGGTGGAGCCGTGCTGCTCGGATTGTTCGGCCTCTTGTTGGTACGGATCTGGCGGGTCGCTCACCTGGCGGAGGACGAATTCGGTCGACTTATCTGCGTCGGTGTCTTCTCAATGTTCCTGTTTCAGGCATTCCAAAGTGTGGGAATGAACATGGGGATGATGCCAGTAACCGGAATCCCGCTGCCTCTCATCAGCTACGGGGGTTCCTCCATGTTGACAAGTTTGATGGCCCTTGGACTCGTCGAGAACGTGCACGCGCACCGCCTGCGCTGAGTGCCTCTTCCGGCGAGCATCTGTAGATCGCTTCGTTGCAGCCGATACAGTGCACATAACCCGAGGGCAATCACGCCCCGAGTGAAGGTGTCAATGAAACCCCTAGTCACACGATGTCGGACCAACGCCCTGAGTGGCGCCGACCTTGTCACGACGGGCGCACCGATAGATTTCGCACGGCAGAACACGAATCGAGCCACCGTTGGCCGTCGTGACCCGTGCAGCGCACCCACAACGGAGTGCGTGACACGAAGGGAAACACATGTCCGACGAGCAACAGGGGAGCGGCCAGGCCGCCTCTGATCGTTCTGAATCTCCACCGCAGGCAAGAAACGCTGCGATAACGACCAGCGGAGCAGACGCAGCAGCGTCTGCCCCGACACAACAACAAGAAGAGCGAAGGCCGAAGATCGGCGATAGCCGTCCGGCTCCTGCCACCACCGACGACGCGTCGTCAGATGGCGAACGCAGCTCCGAGGGAGGACGACGTCGTCGCAGAGGCGGCGGCGAGAACAACTCCGGTGGCGCCAACGACGGCCAGAAGAATCGCCAGCAAGATGGTCAGCAACAAGGTGGCGACGGTGGCCAGAAGCGCCGGCGTCGGCGTGGTGGACGCGGCCGCGGTAACGGCGGTGGTGGAAACAACGGCGCTTCGCAGCCGGTGACAGCGCTCACGGGTGACGCCATTGAGCTCGACGAGGAAATGCTGGCACTTCGAAAGGGCCGAGAGCGCAAGGGCAAGCCCGCGGGGCGTTACCTCATGTGTGTCTCCGTGAGAGAGGAAGCAACGCAGATCGCGGTACTCGAAGGTCGCAACCTGATCGAGCATTACGTGTCTCGCCCAGCCGACGACGTCGCGCAAATTCACGGCAACATCTATCTCGGCAAGGTGCAGAACGTTCTGCCCGGCATGGAAGCTGCCTTTGTCGATATCACAACTCCCAAGAACGCGGTGCTCTACCGAGGTGACGTCAAGGCCAAGGGCAGCGATAACCGCAGCATGAGGATCGAACAACTCCTCAAGCCGAGATCGAATATTCTCTGCCAGGTCACGAAAAACCCGATCGCCCACAAGGGCGCTCGGCTGACGCAAGAAGTTTCACTCCCGGGCCGATTCGTCGTGCTCGTCCCCAACAGTGATACGTACGGAATCTCGAAGCGTCTGCCGGACAAGGAGCGCAAGCGTCTTCGCAAGATCCTCGATCGGGTCAAGCCAAAGGGAGCTGGAATCATCGTTCGCACTGCGGCGGAGAACGTCACTGAGGACGAGATCGTCAGCGATGTGAAACGACTGGCCGCACAGTGGGAAGCCATCGAGAAGCTCGCCAAGGCGAGCCAGCAACCAGCGATGCTCTACCGCGAGCCAGAAATGGCCGTGCGGGTCATCCGCGAGGAATTCAACAAGGACTACCGCGGGATCGTCATCGATGATCGAGCGCTCTACGAAGACGTCAAGAGCTACGTGGAATCCATCACGCCAGCGTTGGCGGACCGCGTGGAGTTCTATGACCGCGACGCCGAACCACTTTCGCTATTCGAGCGCCATCACGTGACGGATCAACTTCGGAAAGCCGTCGACCCGAAGGTCTGGCTACCGTCTGGTGGCTCGTTGATCATCGAGGGGACAGAGGCACTCACGGTGATCGATGTGAACACCGGAAAGAACGTCGGTAGCTCGAGCCTCGAAGAGACCGTGTACCGCAACAATCTCGAAGCAGCCCGCGAGGTTGCTCGACAGCTGCGACTGCGCGACGTGGGTGGCATCATCGTGATCGACTTCGTCGACATGGAGATCAAGAAGAACCGCGAAGAAGTGGTTCGGGTATTCCGCGACGCGCTCGCTCAGGACAAGACCCGTACACAGGTCTTCGATATCTCCGACCTCGGCCTTGTCGAGATGACCCGGAAACGGATCGGCGAGGGCCTGGTCGAGTCGTTGTCCACCCGGTGCGAGACGTGTGACGGCCCCGGTCACATCCTCGAGAAAGCTCTTCTCGAGATCTAGGAGCACACGGCATGGAAGATGTCGACATCTCTGGCGAAGCTCGGTCCTGGGTTGGTGACAACTGGGACCCGGATCTGACGGTCGGAGAATGGTGGCAGCGCCTTGCCGATGCCCGGTACAGTCACTCGACCCTTCAGGAGGCTGCCGGAGGCCGCGGGTACTCGAGGTCGGGAAATGCCGAAGTCCGACAGGCTCTTTCCGAGGCCGGTGCCTTAGGGCCGCCAACAGGTCTCGGCATGATGTTGGCCGCTCCAACGATCGCTGCACACGGAAGTCCCGAGCAGATCGACCGTCTGGTACCTCCGATCCTCAACGGTGGCGAGGCGTGGTGTCAGCTCTTCTCGGAACCGAACGCCGGCTCGGACTTGGCGAGCCTGCAAACGTCCGCAATTCGTGACGGGGACGAATACGTGGTCAACGGGCAGAAGGTCTGGACGTCGGGCGGCATTATCGCCGACAGGGGCATGCTCATTGCTCGGACGGACATCTCACTTCCCAAGCACCGCGGTATCGGCTGGTTTGCATTCGATATGCACCAACCGGGTGTGGACGTGCGACCCCTCACCGAAATGACCGGGCGCGCGATCTTCAATGAGGTGTTTATCGATGACGCTCGCGTGGCCGCGGGCGACCTGATCGGCGAGGATGGCAACGGCTGGCGCGTCGCGAACGACACGTTGACGTTCGAACGGATGAGCCTCGGGGCGAACCCGGTTCCTCTGGCGAGCTGCACTCCAGGGTCGATCGCGAACAATCTGGCGCGACGGGCCGGCGACATCATCAATCGTGGCCGTTCGGGCGAAGACGGCGTGCCGCAGCCGAACCTGGCCCTCTGGCAACGGCTTGTCGATCTTGCTGCTGAGCGCGGGCTGAGTGAAGACCCGGTTCTGCGCGACCGTTTCGTACGTTTCTACGAACTCGCAGAAGTTAATCGCCTGACGGCCCTACGCGGCCGGACCAAGGGAGCCAGCTCGGTGTCGCCCAACATCTCGAAGCTGATGATGAGCGAGCTATTCCGTTCAGCCAGCGAGCTAGGCGCTGTGGTGCTTGGGATGGACGCAACACTCTCGTCCGACTCCGGACTCGAGTCTCTGGTCCAAGAGCTGATTCTATTCTCACCCGGACCTGCCATCTACGGCGGGACCGATCAGGTGCAACGGAATATCATTGGTGAGCGTGGTCTCGGCCTTCCACGGGAGCCCGGCCCAGCCAAGGACACGCCGTTCAGCGAATTGCCGAAGAACTGATTCGCTCCGCCCCTCAGCTGCGCTCGCCAGCGCGGGTCTCGAGGACAGAATCAGAGGAGGCGTGCATTCGGCGGTTGGCCCGGCGTGAGCTGCACCTCTCGACCAACGTGATCACTCGCCAGAAGCGCGTGGATTTCGTCCTGATCGTGCAGGTGCGCCCAGGTCCGAGAACCGACAGCGTCGAGCACCGACAGAATGGCTCGCAGAGGTGAACTGTCGCGGTCGTAAGTCACCGTGTATGCCTCGATCGTCCCAGACTCCGGCGATGACGCCGCTGGCTCTCGTGGAGGTATCTGGTCGACCTCGCTCTGCGGTCGGTCGTTTCGGTAGGGCATCTCCGGAGCCACTCCGGAGAGTAGAAGCACGCTGTGCTTGGTGAAGTATCCGCCGTTGCCATAGAGGAACGCAGACTCCTCGGTTCCACGTAGAAGGGAAGTGGCGTGGGCCAAGGCCTGGGTGCAGTATCCGTTGTACGGGCCGCCAGCGAACGTCAAGCCACCGGTGATCGTGAACGGCCGATCGGAGCTGATGCCGAGCTCGTGTTGTGCTAGCTGCACCGAAGAAGGGAAACACGAGTACAAATCGAGGTGTGTCACTTCATCGATTGACAATCCCGCGAGCGAGAATGCCCGCTCGCTTGACAATCGGAACGCCGGCGAACGGTCGAGATGTTGGCGCTCGCGAATGGCGAGTTGGTCGTAGGCGCCACTGCCAGCGAGCAGATAGACCATCTTGTCGTCCTGAATGCCAACGCTCCGTGCCGTGCCGTAGGAGCACATCACCAGGGCAGCGGCTTGGTCGACGTTGATGTTGCTCGTCAGGAGCTTCGAATAGGGCGCGGCGACCATGCGATTGTCCGGGCCAGGTGAGGCAATCCGATCTGCTGCGACGAAATCCGCGATCCATGCGTGCGGGTTCTTCGTCGCCACAGCACTACCTTCCGCCCACAACGAACTGATGCGCGAGAGGTGCTCGGGTGGAGTCTCGCTGCGGCGATGGCGAAGCGAGGACTCGGCCATGGCATAAAAGTGAACGGGCTGGGAGACCTCGGCGTCTATGTCGTTCTGATCGACGAGCTCGACATCAGCGCCGACCGTCAGATCGGGCGAGGTACTCTCCGTCTCGTCCCGGTAGGAAGACTTTCGTCCTTCCGCTTTGTCCTTGCGCCGAGTTCGCATTGTCTCGGCCCCACAAACGATTACGACATCGACCGCACCATCCATGATGTCCGTGGCCGTTTTGTTGACGAGGTCGTAGGTCGCGTTGCCCCCGAGCTGCGTGATCGCGGTGGTGGCTGACGGTAATCCGAGCTCGTGTGCAACCAGTCTGCCGGGATCTTTGTAGGGCCAGATCCCCTTGACCACGCGGACTGCATCGACGGCCGAGCGAAGAACCCCGTCCGTCTCGCGAAGCGCTGCTTTGGCAGCGGCAACCATCATTTCGATCGGTTCGGCGTCTGCCGTCCGTACAGCGAGCTCGTGCGCGCCGATCAGCACCGGCTGTCGTGGGTCGAGCATGGTCACGCCAAAGTTTCGCAAACCTCGAACAGACCTGGGGAACCAGATTGACTCTCGGCTGGAGATTCAGTCTCGGTCATGTGCATTTCTCACTAGCTCGAGCACCTCAGCTGCAGCGTCAGGGATATTGGTCCCAGGCCCGAAGATCCCTGCGACGCCGGCTGCGCGGAGCTCCTCATGATCCTTGGGCGGAATGACGCCACCACAGATAACTGCTGTTGGGCTGCCTTTCGCCTTCAGCGCGGCGATGAGCTCCGGCACAAGGGTGAGGTGGCTTGCAGCGTGACTCGACACACCAACGACGTCGACAGCCTTTGCCACCGACTCGGCGGCCGCCTCCTCGGGTGTCTGGAACAGGCCGCCGACGTAGACATCGAAGCCCATGTCAGCGAACGCTGTTGCGATCACCTTGCCACCACGGTCATGGCCGTCCTGGCCCATCTTTGCCACGAACATTCGGGGCTTTCTGCCGATATCTCGTTCGAAGGCGCGCACACCTTCGGTGAGGTCCGCGAACTGCTGGTCGCCTTCGTAGGCGGACGCATACACACCGTGGAGCAGCTGCGTTTCGGCGCGATGGCGCTCGAACACTTCCTCCATGGCGTCGGAGATCTCGCCAACCGTTGCCCGCGCACGGGCGGCCACGACGCACGCTGCCAGCAGATTGCCATCTCCCATAGCCGTCTCCGTGATCCCACGTAACGCGGACTCGGCTGCATCGCCATCGCGTTGTGACCGAACCTCTTCGAGACGACGAACCTGTTGCTGGCGGACCTCAGTGTTGTCGATGTCGAGCACGTCGACTGCCTCGCCATCATCGACGGTGTACTTGTTCACGCCGACGACGGTGTCGGGGCCGCGGTCGATCCGTACCTGGCGCAACGCAGCCGCTTCTTCGATCCTCAGCTTGGGTGTGCCCGACGCGATGGCCTTTGTCATGCCGCCCATCGATTCGATTTCTTCGATGATCGAACGTGCTCGATCCGTCAGATCTGCAGTCAGCTTCTCGACGTAGTAGCTGCCTGCGAGCGGATCCACTGTGCGAGTGACGCCCGTTTCTTCGGCCAGGATCAACTGGGTGTTGCGTGCAATGCGAGCACTGAACTCCGTCGGAAGCCCAAGCGCCTCATCGAAGCTGTTCGTGTGCAGGCTTTGGGTGCCACCGAGTACACCCGCGAGTGCCTCGACTGTCGTGCGAACGATGTTGTTGAGCGGGTCTTGTTCTGTCAAGGACACGCCAGAGGTCTGGCAATGTGTTCGCAACATCGAAGACTTGGAGTCTTTCGGATCGAACTGTGCCATAAGTTCGGCCCACAACAGACGGGCCGCCCGCAGTTTGGCGATCTCCATGAAGAAGTCCATGCCGATGTTGAAGAAGAAGCTGAGGCGCGGGGCAAAGGTATCCACATCCAGCCCCGCTTCGAGTGCCGCACGGACATACTCCACCCCGTCGGCGAGGGTGTACGCGAGCTCGAGATCACACGTCGCCCCTGCTTCTTGAATGTGGTAGCCGGAGATGGAGATCGAGTTGTAACGAGGCATCTGTTCGCTCGTGTACTCGATGATGTCGGCAACGATCCTCATGCTCGGTTCGGGAGGATAAATGTAGGTGTTGCGCACCATGAACTCTTTGAGGATGTCGTTCTGGATGGTGCCCGAGAGCTGCGAAGGATCGATGCCTTGCTCCTCTGCCGCAACGATGTAACAGGCCAGAATCGGAAGCACGGCACCGTTCATTGTCATCGAGACGCTCATCTCGTCGAGCGGGATGCCATCGAACAAGATCTTCATGTCCTCGACCGAATCGATCGCCACGCCTGCCTTGCCGACGTCGCCAACGACGCGTGGATGATCGCTGTCGTAGCCACGATGTGTCGCGAGATCGAAGGCCACGGAGAGGCCCATTTGCCCGGCGGCGAGGTTGGCCCGGTAGAACGCGTTCGACTCTTCGGCCGTAGAAAAGCCCGCGTATTGGCGAATGGTCCATGGGCGGTTCGTGTACATGGTTGCCCGAGGTCCACGCACGAAAGGGGCCACCCCTGGTGTGCCGCCGAGGTGTTCGACGCCTGCGAGGTCGTCCTCGGTGTACAAGGGCTTGACGTCGATTCCCTCGGGCGTGGTGACCGTGCGATCTTCCACGGCTTTACCCCGAAGCTCCTTGGCGGCCAGCTCGTTCCAGTCGGGGGAGGTCATGCGTCTAGTTCTACCGCGCGGAGCTGAACGAACCGCAGATCGAGGCGGTTAGCCGACGTACCGCATGAGTCCTTCTTGGGTGGCCGAGGCCACGAGGGTGCCGTCCTCGGTGAAGAAGTGTCCCTGGTTGAAGCCGCGAGCGCCAGATGCGGATGGTGAAATGGTCGAATAGAGCAGCCACTCGTCGGCTCGGAAGGGGCGATGAAACCAGATCGCATGATCGAGGCTCGCAGCCATGATGTGCTCGAAATCCTTTTTGTGCGCGCGAACAGCCGTTCCGAGCAGCGTCAAGTCGCTCAAATACGTGAGCATCAGCCGCTGTGTGATTGGATCGTCGGGCAACGAGCCGTTGGCTCGGATCCACATGTCCCGCTGAAGGATTCCGGGTTTCCAATCCTTCGGGTCCCCCAGATGCCTGAACTCGACGGGATCACCGGTCGGGGCCCAATACGGAGGAAGGTAGTAACGCGGCGTGAGGCCGTAGTCGGCAGCAGAGGGGACGTCCATGGGCCCGGGAACGTCTGGTTTGTCCATCTGGTGGTCGAACCCGTCCTCGACCTTGTGGAAGGACGCAGAGAGGTTGAAAATCGCCTCTCCCCGCTGCCGGGCGACCACTCGACGTGTGGCGAAACTGCGGCCATCACGAATCCGATCAACGTCGTAGATGACGGGGATGTCGGGGTCTCCTGGGCGAAGGAAGTAGCTGTGCAACGAGTGCACGTGGATGTCCTCGATCGTGCCGTACGCAGCGGAGAGCGACTGCGCAGCGACGATGCCCCCAAAGAGACGTCCGCGCTCCCAATACGGTGGATGTCCCCGGTAGAGGTTGCGATCGATTTCTTCGAGCTCGAGACTCGCGACAATGGCGTCGACGTCTTGCTGGTCGGCTGACATAGGCCGATCGTATCGGGGTCGGGCTTCGCAGTCGGCAGCCTGGCCAGCTAGAACTCGCACATGACGAACGCGGACTACGACCTCATCGTCGTTGGTTTGGGCGCGATGGGTTCCGCCGTCGCGTATCACGCGACACAACTTGGGCTACGGGTGCTGGGGCTCGATCGATTTGATCCGCCGCACGACCTCGGGTCGACCAAGGCAGAGACCCGGATTACGCGGCTCGCCGTCGGAGAGGGCCCGCAGTACATGCCTTTCGTCCAGCGGTCGCACGAGTTGTGGAGGGAGCTCGAGGCTCGGGCCGGTGTGGAGTTGCTTCATGAGTGTGGCGGGTTCATCATCACCGAGCAGCAGCCAGTGGCCGGGCAGCGCTGGGAAGATTTCGTTGTCGAGACAGCACGCCGCGCTGCCGATGCACAAATCCCGTACGACGTGATGGAGCCTGAAGACGTGCGCGCTGCGTACCCCTGGCTCACCGTGCCGAATGCTCGCCGCGTCGGCTATGAACCCACGGCCGGACTGGTGATGGCGGAACGTTGTGTTTCGGTGCAGCTCGATCT
>CAXMRH010000185.1:0-8740 GCA_964196045.1 uncultured Chthoniobacterales bacterium
ACATCAACGGCGAGTGGGTTCAGACCGACTCCAGCTTCGACGTCACCAACCCAGCGACGGGGGAGATAGTTGGGACCGCGGCCAATGCTTCACCAGCCACCGCCACGGCGGCAATCGACGCCGCACACGCAGCGTTTCCGGGCTGGGCGGCGACGACCGCTGTAGAACGTGCAGCAGCCATGCGTCGAATATCGGCAGCGCTCCTCGACAACATCGAGGTCATGGCCGATCTGATCGTCGCCGAACAGGGCAAACCTCGCGGCCAAGCACTCTTCGAGGTCAGTTATGCCACACAATGGATCGACTGGTTCGCCGAGGAGGGTCGCCGAGCGTACGGCGAGGTTATCCCCTCACATGTTCCGGGAAAACGACTGATCGTCCAGCAAAAGCCATTAGGTGTTGCCGTGGCCATTACGCCATGGAACTTTCCTGTCGCGATGATTGCTCGCAAGCTCGCACCGGCGCTTGCGGCCGGTTGCACAATCGTGGTCAAGCCAGCTGAGCAAACACCTTTGTCTCCAGCGTCGTTGTTCGAGGCGATCGCAAAGGCTGAGCTACCACCGGGGGTATGCAACCTGGTCACGTCGGCGGAGCCCGAGCCGCTGTCGACACCGTTGCTCGAAGATCCTCGCGTTCGCAAGATCACGTTTACGGGTTCTACGGAGGTCGGCAAACTCCTCGTCAAAGCATCCGCGACAAACCTGGCACGAGTGTCGCTCGAGTTGGGCGGTCAAGCGCCGTTCATCGTGTTCGATGATGCTGACCTCGACGCGGCGGTCGACGGTTTGCTGATGTCGAAGTTCCAGGTCAATGGCCAATCATGCTTGTGCGCCAACCGAATATTCGTGCAGGAAGGCGTCGCTGATGATTTCACGGCTCGACTGACTGCGGCGGTCGCCAAGCTGAAGGTCGATGCAGGAACCGCGGACGGTGTCGATATCGGGCCGCTGATCGACGTAGGCGGATTTAACAAGGTGTCCAGTCACGTAAAGGACGCTCTGGAGAAGGGGGCAAAAATTGAAATCGGCGGTAGTCGGGTTGAGGCCCTGACCGGCGGGTACTTCTTTGAGGCAACCGTGCTCTCTGGCGTCACCGATGACATGTTGTGCGCATCAGATGAAACGTTCGGTCCAGTGGCTCCAATCCTCACCTTCAAGGACGAAGCCGAGGTCATCGCACGAGCGAACGATTCGCGTTACGGCCTCGCCGCGTATCTCTATACAAAAGACCTCGGCCAGGCCATGCGCACCTCGGAAGGACTCGAGTTCGGCATGGTTGGAGTAAACGATCCAATGCCAGCGTCCCCAACTGCCCCATTTGGCGGTTTCAAAGAGTCCGGTTTGGGCAGAGAGGGCGGTCGAGACGGTCTGGCCGCCTTCATGGAGAAGAAGCTCGTCAGCTTCGTGGCGTAGTCCTCGGTCAGCCGGGACCGGCTGGGAAGATTCCTGGCATGATCGAAAACCCGGGTGTGCGCTTGAATCGATCCGTCCAGCGTTTGATTGCCGGGTACTCGAGTCGAGAAATTCCGCCCTCCTCAGACAAGATCACATCAGGGAATATGGCGAGATCGGCGATTGTGGGGTGTGCACCGGAGCACACCCAACCGAGCCCCTCTTGCTCGCGGAACCAGAGGTGCTCCTCCAGCACGCGAAACAACTTGTGTGCCCCGTCGCGGACCGCATCGATGTCGAAGTCGTAACCAAGATTCACATGTAGACGAGCGGCAGAAGCGGTGTTGGTGGTCCCCTCGGCGAACAACATCCATTGCGCGGTTTCGCCAATCAGTTCAGGGTCTGCGGTGGGGTACCAAAGGCCGGAGGTGTCGTACTTCGCCGCCAGGTACACCAAGATCGCATGGGCGTCGCGAAGTATGAAGCCATCATCGTCTATCACCGGGATGTGGCCGAGAGGATTGATCTTTTTGAACGCGTCGCCCTTGTGCTCCAAGCCCGGGTAGAAGTCGATCGGGATCGACTCGTACTCGACACCGAGGATGTCCATCATCAGCCGTTGTTTGTAACAGTTCACGGACAGGACGTAGTCATACAGTTTGATCACTGACGTGGCACCTCCTACACATCGAGCACTAGTCGGTCGGACTTCGCCCGCGAAACACAGGTCATCATGCGGTCACCCGTCTTCTTCTCCGTGTCATTGAGGTAGACGTCCTGGTGGTCGACCTCGCCGTCCAACACGTTGACACTGCATGTTCCGCATGCCCCCTGCTCACACGATGAGGGCATCGGTACACCGTGTTCGCGTAGAACTTCGAGGATCGACGTGCCGCCCGGTACCTGCAGCGTGAGCGCGGATCGAGCCAGGCTGACCTCAAAGGTGCGCGAGTCATCCACCTCGTTGGTGTTCTTGAAATACTCGAAGTGCACCGCTTCGTCTGGCCATCCAGCCTCTGTCGCTATCTTGCGGGTCGCGCCCAACATTGGGCCGGGGCCGCAGACATACATATGACTCGATGGTTCATAGGTCCTGAGGAGTGTGCCGAGGGCTGCGCCAGTCTCGTCGGGCGAAAGTCCGAGATGGCGAACCACGCCAGCACCAAGTTCGTCGAGGATTGAGCCGAACGCGAGATGATCATCACTCTGCGCGAAGTAGTGCAGCTCATAGTCGAGGCGATCTCGCGAGAGGGTCTGGGCCATCGCGAGCAAAGGGGTTATCCCGATTCCACCAGCAATCAGGATCGTCTTCACTGCGTCTCGACGCAGGGGGAAGTTGTTCCGTGGTTCCGAGATCGCGAGAACGTCGCCCTCTCGTACCGTTTCATGTAGGCATGAAGAACCGCCGCGCGAGTTGGGTTCCTTTTTGACGCCGATTCGGTAAACGCTGCCTTCACCGGGACCATTCGTGAGCGAGTACTGACGAACGAGACCGTTGGGCAGGTGAAGGTCGATATGTGCACCTGGTTGATAGGTCGGAAGAGGCGCCCCGATCGATTCGAGTTCGAACGCCATGATGCCTTCGCCAGACGACCACTTTCGGATGACCTGGACCCGGTGTTGCGCGCGATGGCCTTCGCTCCGTTTCGGAAACGTTGACAACTTGACCGAGACCTGTTCGATTGCTGCGACCATTGGTTCGGGGGGAGGCTGTGAGGCGGCTTCGGCCTCAACACGATCACGAAGGCGGGAAAGCTCGGTGCTGTGGTGTCGAAGCACCGCAATCCGGGTCTCGTCAGCGGGTACCTCACTCAACATTCCACGGATGACCGAAATCCCGGCATCCACCGGCTGAACAAAGAACACCGCGGTGCTTGAGACCACCCCGACCACCGACGTCAGCGTGACCGACAGATCGTTCTGCTGGTCGACGGAGACGATCGCGACCTCTTCGCCGAGTTCTCCGGGGGGAAGGAACCGGTATTCGAGGAGGTGAGTAGCCACCTGGGCGGCTGGAGCGTTCACCGAGATGCTGCGAAGGCCAAACGGATTGCCCTCATCGAGGACCGTGATGTTTGGCAGTTCGCCCGAGGGGTCCTCACCCGACCACACGAGTCCATACCGCTCGATTGCTGGAAATGTTCGATTACATATCGTTTGTGCTGGAGCGTCGGCAGGATGTGCGGGTATGTAGGTGCATCCGGCGGTCCGATTTGCGTATCTCCACCCGTGGTACTGGCACCGAAGCTCACGGCCATCATTGATGCCGATCGACAATCGCACGCCCCGATGGAGACATCGATTCTCCCAAACATTTACGAACTCGTCCTCGGCGCGCCACACGGCGAGCTCGCGACCAAGGAGCTTGCCTTGAAACACGTGCCGCTGAGGGAGGTCTTGTGTCATCGCTACCGGGTGCCAGAGTTTTTGCCAATCATCCCTCATCACATCACGCTGCCGGTATCACGCCGTAGGTGACGCCCAAGTCGCTGAGCCATCGCCGGTAGGTGATCGCGACACTGTCGGCGCGAATCGGTGTTTCGATCCGGGGATCGAGCGGAAGCAGTTTGGGGAATTGATTCTCGAGAATTGGCTTGTCCTGAGCAAAGATCGTTTGTTGAAATCTCCGGATCGCCGAATCACTGCTCTCGTCGTCGATCAGGCTGAGAAACATGCTCGCCTCGATGTGATCTTCGGCGACAGACCGTACGAACAGTCCAATCACATCCTTCCGATTGGCATCGAGCGGGCATGACTTGTACAGCAGGACACAAAACGGATGAGGAACTCGATAGACGTAGTCGGTCATCTGCCCTCCCTGCGATGTCGCTGCTGCGAGCGGTTGGTAGAACACGCACTCGGTTGCCCAGATCTCGTTCTTCTCATCGATCTGGACGTCGTATTCGGCGACCTCGGTATGCGGTTCGATACCCAGGATGCCCGTGTGAACGAAGGGGAAATGTCCCATGTCGAGGAAGTTCTCCACCGCCCGCGGTGCTGAGCAACTGACGCCAATTGTGGCGGCGTGAATATTCCTGCGATCAGGCTCGGCGTACTCGGGGATCTCAAATATCTGTTTCGGGGGAACGCCGAGGCTGGTCCAGACATAGCCATAGGCCACGAGCACGGGAAGCGGGTTGGTCACCGCAGCTGGCTCCAATCGGTCACCGACTCGCATGCCGGATTCGGCGCGCCAGGCCATTGGATCTCCAGCGTGGGTCGAGAAATGTACAAGGGTGCCAAGCAGTGTCGCCTCCTCAACGATCCCCGATCTCATCTCCTCCATGACAGCGAGCGGATGCCATTGGTTGAGAATGACATCATTCGTGCAGGGTGCGCTGGTGGTCGTTGTTGAAGGCATACCGTGTTCGACTCCAGATATCGGCTGACCGGGTGATTGGTATTAGTTATCAAACCACGTGCTGTGTAACGGTGCAAGGAGATCGGGCGCCGCTAACCGATCGCTGTCACCAGGACTATTCTCGCAGCCGAATCTCCCACCAGATGCCAGCGGTGAGGAATTGACGCTGGATAGAACGCGGCGTCTCCTTTGTGAAGAGTCACGTCGGGATTTTTCTTGAACTCCACCCGGATTGAACCTTCGATGACGTAGGCCGCGTGCTCTCCAGCTGCCTCGAACCAATCATCGACATGTTGCCCGGGAGTAACGGTGATGTCGTTGAGCTCTGAAATCCTTCGCCCTGACCGAAACACCACATCTGACATCGCCGATGGCTGTTCCTCGCTCACATGTAGTCGTTGGCGGTCGACAGCACGAAAGACCTCGATGTCTTCGGTCACGTGCCTCGGCAGGATGTCGGAGGCACTCACGTCGAGAGCTGATGCGATTCTGTAGAGGGTCGAAATCGCAGGCGATGTCTGGCCCGACTCGAGCTGGCTGAGAAATGGCTGACTCACGTCAGCAGCGGCTGCCAGCTTCCGACCCGACAGGCCCTTGAGCGATCGAAGTTCTCTCACTCGCGCGCCAATCTTGGCAGCGAGTTCGTCAGTTGGAGACTCTGCCTGCATTTGTGCACCTCTTGGCAGTCAGGCTCGGCACCAGACGTCCTGGAGCCTCCTAGCTCACTGCCGAGCTATTCGATTCGTTCGAGGAGTTCGAGCTTTGCATCCTCGAGCTCGTCATCGTCGATCTCGCCGCGCTGGTGCATTCGCTGGATCTTCTCGGTCATCGCCATGAGCTCAGGCGCAGACAGGCGACCCTTGCCCGCAAAGATGCGTTCTACGGTCGTCATCGACTCGAGATCGAGCTCGATGTCTACGGTTGGTTCCTCGACTTCTACGACGGGCTCAGCGCGGACCCCTCCGCTGACGCGTGCTGCCTGCTTCTCGGCCTTCTTTGCGGCCTTGGCGCGTTCGCGCTGGAGTTTGGCGAACGTCGTGCGTTGCTTTGCCATTTGAGGGTGTCCCTTCATTCGACGAGCCCAGCGACTTGTCCTCATGAGACGACCGGCGAGCCCGACATTCTCTCGGTTCGCGAACTTGGCGAGACGCGGAGAGAAGATCTACGTACCTCTACTGTAGGGAGCGAACGTCCGTTTTGGTTGCCAGGAGGCATGTGACACCTGCAGAACGGGTCACATGATCTACTTTGAGCGCTACGTGGCGGCTTAGAGCTCTCCCATTGAACGAGGGAGGTCGATCAGAAACGTCGCTGCATCGTCTTCGTCGCTCGTGGCGCGGCGCTTGTACTGGCTCCGTCGGCCTGCGGGGAAGTGCGGTGAGAGCGGCCACTAGTCTTGAGACGTGCCCCCAATGCCTGAGAAACCAACGGTCATCCTTCGGGACTGTCCCACCTATGACACGGACGCGATCACATCGATTGTTGGCGACGCGCTCGACTCGCTTGACCTGAAGCCCCACGGAAACACGTTGGTCAAACCGAACTGCGTCGCGGCTGGCGACAAATTCCCTCACGCGTACACACGGCCAGAGTTTCTCGAGGGTGTGCTTTCTGCGGTCAATGCGCGCGCAGTGCCGAACACGTCGGTCCGGCTGGGCGAGCGATGCGGGATCACGGTCCCGACCCGGTACGCGTACCGAGAGGCTGGCTACTACCCGATGCTCGAACGAGTCGGTGTCGAGCCGGTGCACTTCGACGAAGTGGGACAAGTGGAGATCCATCTGTCACATGAGACTCGGCTGCGCGACTCGATCTACGTTCCGGAGCCTGTAGCGAGCGCAGACTTCTTCGTGAACTGTCCAAAGTTCAAAGCGCATCCGTGGACGACCGTGACGTTCTCGATGAAGAACTACATCGGCATCCAAGACGATCGCCATCGCCTGATCGATCACGACCACAAGCTCAACGAAAAGGTCGCCGACCTGCAGTACGTCCTCCAGCCGCAGTTCATTGCCATCGATGCAATCACGGCGGGAGAGGGACGTATGCTCACGCCGGTTCCATTCGACCTCGGCCTGGTGATCATGGGCAACAACCAGGTCGCCTTCGATGCCGTGTGCTGCCACATCATCGGCGTCGATCCGCTGTCGGTCGACCACATTCGTCTCGCCTACGAGAATGGCTTCGGGCCGGTGGATCTCGATGCGATCGCCATCGAAGGCGACGTCACCTTGCAACAGGCCAAGGAAAAGGCCACCGGCTTTCGCGTTGGTCTGATTCGCGTCGAGGAATACTTCGAGGGAACCAACATCAGCGCACATGCCGGCCCTCCGCCCGAGGGGGAGCCGGATGACTATTGCTGGGGTGGCTGTCCTGGGGCGATGGAGGAGGCCATAGAGATCATGCGGCTCTTCGATACCGAGACAGACGAGAAGATGCCCCAAACCCACATCGTCTTCGGTGCGTATGACGGCGAGATCGACGCGGGTCCAGACGACAAGGTCGTCTTCATCGGCGACTGCACTTCGTTCTCGGGAGACATCGCTGGAACGTCGGTAGACATTGGCAGCGTCTACGTGGACCGGAGTAATAAGGACCCCCTCGACGCCAAAGATGTCGACATCTTCGCCAAGATCGCGTCGGTCGAGCGGGAGTGGTTTCGGACGCGTGGCGACGCGGTCGTCGAGGTTCGCGGCTGCCCGGTCAGCGTCGCCGAACAGATTCTGCTTCTCGTAAAACTCGGTCATTTGAACAATCCGTACTTCGATCGTTCTCAGGCTCTTGGCTTCACGAACTGCTATCTGAGCGCTCGGACACAGAAATTGCTTCGGCGCCTCCGAGGAACTCCGTACAACTCTTCGCAGGGTGCACCCCGAGGAGCCGCCGCAGTCACCTCCTGATCGTCCCGCCAGCCTATCCGGAACAGGTCCGATGGGTCATTGGGCCCTCGAACAATCGGGGCGCCTGACGATGGTGAGATGTAGACAAACAAGGGTGTGAGTGAAACATGGGCGACGAATATTTCCCAGGGGAATGGTCCGAACTTCTGGAATCGATCAAGCCGTTTGGGGAGTCGAACCTCGCCGCAGTGCTGGCCTCGATCAGTGAACTGTTGTCGCTGGACGCCGCTGCAGTCGGCGGACACGACGGTGTACTTGCTCATACCGGTGTGTGGCATGATCGCGGTCCGAACAGCGTCATCGAACTCGAACACTCGGAATCCACGCTCCAAATTCTTCGCTCAGACCCGCTGACCGATGAGGAACGCGGTCCACTCGAGTTGTTCTGCCGAGTTCTCGACCTCGCGCTCTTATCTCCTGATCGTCGGAACGAACAGACCCCGACCCCGATGATCGCACCGATGGGCACCAAGGATCGACTCACCGGCACTATCGATCGAGACGCCTTTGCTGACTTCCTCGACATCGAGTTCGCCGCCGGTCCGTCCTCGGCGTCCATGATCGTCCTTGGCCTCGACGGCATGGGAATCGTGAACGACACGCTTGGACCCACAGCGGGAGACGTACTGCTGAGTACGACAGCAGACCGGCTGCGCGAGATTCTTCGGTCCTGCGACGTCGTCAGCCGATTGGGTGCCGATGTGTTCGGCATCTATTGCCCGAATTTGGGCGCGGAGCTAGCGATGACGCTCACCAGTCGCCTCCAGAATGCGATCAACCGGCCAATTTCTGTTCGGTCAAACGAATTGCGAGTTACCGCATCCGCGGGGGTCGCATCCCGAACCAAGGGTGAGAAGGCAGCGAGCCTGCTATCCAACGCCGACGTTGCGCTTCAGTCCGCCAAGGCACAGGGTGTCGGGGAGACGGCCCTCTTCGATGGCGATCTTCAGCTACAAGTGGAGGACCGTCGCGCGATGGCGGTCGAGTTCGTCGAAGCTCTTGCAGACAACCAGCTCTCGACAGCACTCGAGCCGATCGTGCATTTTCCGAGTGGCGCGGTCGTAGGGGCCGAAGCCCGCGTGTTCTGG
>CAXMRH010000186.1:0-22419 GCA_964196045.1 uncultured Chthoniobacterales bacterium
CTGATCGAAGACGTAGCGCTGGTAGCTCGCAGGCATCCAGAACTCATATCCAAGGTCGCCCGAGAAGCTGACGCGGCCGCACATGACCTTGGCCCAGCCGAGCTCGATCTCCTTGAAGGCCATGAACTTGAATCCATCGGATGACACGTCGGCATCCGTCAATCGCTCGAGCAGTTCACGGCTCTTCGGGCCAGCGATCGAGAGACCGCACATCTCGTAGCCGAGCGTGCGATAGGTGACGGATCCGTCGGTCGGTAGCAAGGATTCGAAATACCGCTGGTAGTACCGAGTCGCGACACCCGAGCCGAACATCATGAACCGCTCGCCATCGGCGCTCGCGTTGCCAGTCGCGCCACCCGTGAATGTGGACAGCGGTCCTTCGGGTTCACCTGGCGTTGCTGGCAAACAGGCAACCGTCAGGTCACCGATGAGCTTTCCATTGTGATTGGTCATGGGCGTGAGCGACATACGTCCGGCCCTGGGCACACGTCCTGCGAGCAGTCGGTCGAGCCACGTCCGCGCTCCCGGGCCGGTGAACACGTACTTCGCAAAGCCCGTCGTCTCCATGAGGCCGACGCCGTTGCGCACAGCGTGGGTCGCTGCGCGCACTTGGTCCCAGGCATTACTTCGGTACCAGGTGAACTCTTCAACAGGTTCCTTGCCCTCTTCCTGAAACCACTGGGCTGCTTCGAGGCCGTAGCTGTTGCCCCAGACGGCGTTTGCGTCCACGAGCTTGTCGTAGATGGGCGTGGTCTGCAGGTTGCGGCCTTGTGGCAAGAACTCGTTGGGGAAGGTAATCCGGAAGCGTCGGCCGTAGTTCTCTCGGACCTTGGTGTCGGCGAAGGCCATCGTGTTGAAGTCGCCGAAGCGTGCGATGTCCATGCCCCAGATGTCGTGGCCGGGGTCCCCTTCAGTCATCCAATTGGCGAGAGCGAGGCCAACGCCACCGCCTTGCGACAGACCCGCCATGATCGCGGTTGCCGACCAGTAGTTGGGGAGGCCACGCACCGGACCCAAGCAGGGGTTCCCGTCGGGAGAGAACACGAACGGTCCGTTCACTACGGACCGAATCCCCGCATCGGCAAAGACCGGGAAGTGCTCGAACCCCGTCGCCAGGTGGTCGGAGAGGTGTTCGAGGTCGGGTTGGAGCAGCTGCATGCCGAACTCCCATGGTGTCTGTTTCGGTGACCACGGGATGCCGTTTGGTTCATAGGTGCCCAGTAGTAGGCCGCCCGCTTCCTGGCGCATGTAGATCTCGCCTCCGAAGTCGATTGCGTGGAGTACCTGTTTGCCGGTTCGCTCGTTGTGTTCGGCAACCTCAGGTAGATCCTCGGTCATGAAGTATTGGTGAGCCATCGCCAAGATCGGGAGCTCAAGGCCCACCATTCGGCCGACCTCACGGCCCCATAAGCCGCCTGCGTTCACCACGTGTTCGCAGTGGATGGTCTCGAGGTCCTCGCCGGTCGAAGTTCGGATGGTCTGGATATCCCATCCGCCGTCGGCCGCTCGAGTCATGCCTCGCGCCCACGTGTCTCGGTAGACCTCGGCGCCGTTCATTCGTGCGGCTTTGGCATAGGCGTTGGTGACGCCGGTCGGGTCGACGTGGCCCTCGTTGGCGTCCCACATCGCCCCCACGAAATAGCTCTCTTCGAAGAACGGATGGATCTCCTTGGCTTCGGCCACAGAGATCAGCTCGGTGTCCATTCCGAGGTACCGACCCTTTGCATGCGCGGACTTGAGCCAGTCCAGGCGCTCATGCGTGTCGGCGAGCATGACACCACCGGTGATGTGAATGCCGCAGTCCTGGCCCGAGATCTCCTCGATCTCCTTGTAGAGCTCGATCGTGTATTGCTGCAGCTTGGCTACGTTCGGGTCACCGTTGAGGGTGTGCATGCCCCCGGCTGAGTGCCACGTGGAGCCAGCCGTCAGCTCGGTGCGCTCGAGAAGGACGACGTCGGTCCAACCGTTCTTCGTGAGGTGATAAAGGATCGAGGTGCCTACGACGCCGCCGCCGATGACAACTACCTGCGTGTTGGTCTTCATCCGCCCGATCGTACTTTCCGGGTCGAGTCGAATTCGATATGGATGGTTGACCTATTGAGTCGGTGGTCGGTATGAATCCGATGTCAGATCGCGTTTGCCCGCAAGTCGGCGAGATCGATCCACTCGAGCGCTTGGGCGTGTGTACCTTCGAGAACAACCTTGGGCGCGACCCCCGCCTCGAATGCCTCCACCCAACGGCTAGCGCACAGACACCACCGGTCCCCCGCAACAAGACCGGAGAAGCCAGATTCGGGATGAGGTGTGCTGAGGTCGTTCCCCTGTTCCGCAGAGAACTTCAGGAACGAGTTAGTCACCACCGCACACACGATGTGGAATCCCGCGTCTTGGGCGTGCTGATCACAACAGCCGGTGCGTGTAAAGCCCGTCAGTGGATCGGTGCTGCACGAATCGAGATCGGTCCCTAGGACGTTGAGAGCCATCGAGCAGAGTCTGCCGCCGCCTGGCTGAAATGACACAGGTCACTTCTACGATGTGCCCTGATGGAACTCTCACAGGTGGCGGCCGGACGACCGTTTACCCGCGCCGTTCGAGATGCTGTCCATCAACTCAAGTCGGGCGATCCTTTACATCCCGTCCGAGTGCTCGTCCCGTCGAACATCGCGGGGCTCAGCCTGCGCCGCATGTTGGGGTCGCGCATCCTCGACGATGAGAACACCGTCGTCACTGCGGGCATCGCAAACGTGGCCTTCTCCACTCCGTTTCAGTTCGCCTCGCTGCTCGCTGCTCCCGCTCTAGCTCACCAGGGCAAACGGCCGCTCACCACGCCTGTTCTCGCAGCGGCAGTGCGTCATGTCCTGTCGACGAACCCCGGCCGTTTCGGCGCTGTTGCCGAACACGTGGCGACGGAGTCTGCGCTCATCCGTATGTACGGAGAGATCACCGAACTACCCCCGGGCCGCCGACAGCGCCTCGCGGCATCGAGCGAAGGGAGAACCACAGACCTCATCGGGTTCATCGACGCAGTCGATGCACATCTCGGGGGTGAGTCCGAGAACTCGTATCACGACGAATACGACGTGCTCTGCGCCGCGAGCGAGGCGTTGGCTGTTCAGAAATCGAGCGCTGGCAGTGAGTCGTTGGTGCTGGCGGGGCCGTTCTCGCAGGGGCTGGCCACCATCGAGTTCCTTGCCGTGGTTGCCCGTAGCCAAGTGGTTCGCGGAGTCCTGTCGCTCACTGGGGATGTCGCAGTGGACGACGTCAGTCGCGGCCAGGCCCGAGACATCTTCGGAGTCGATGCCCCCAAGGTCGAGGGTGACCTTTCTCGACCAACCAATCTGTTACCGACAGCGGATCCCGACGAAGAGGTACGCGCTGTCACGAGAGCGATTCTCTCTGCGGCCGAGCGAGGTGTTCGTTTCGACCGGATGGCGGTATTCGTACCCGTCCGCGCCCCATACCTGCGCACAGTACGAGAACAGCTCGACTCGGCCGGCATACCCTCCGCGGGCCCCGATCATCGAACCTTGGCCGACTCGATGGCGGGCAGGCTTCTTGGGCGAGTGCTTTCGCTGGCGGACGCATCGCAGTCCCTCTCGTACGAGAAGCGGTTCGAGCGAGAGGCGGTTCTCGCGCTCGTCGAGGCCGCACCGATCTTCGGTCGCGACGGACGTCGACTCCAGAGCGGTCCCTGGGAAAACATCTCTCGGTCTGCGGGTGTTGTTGCTGGTCTCGATGATTGGGCGACTCGTCTGAGCGCGCATGGCGCATCGATCACGAAACGCATCGACGACAATCGGGCAGACGCCGCATCTGGCTTTCTCTTGGGCCTCGAGCGCGAAAAGACCGCAGCCAACGAGTTGGCAGACTTCGTTGCCTGGTTGGCCGAACTCACCGCACCAGAGCAAGTCGGTTCGTCGTGGTCGGAGCGCTCCGAGTGGGCCCGTTCGGTACTCGCCAGGCTGCTCCCACCGGAGAATCGTCGTGGCGGGTGGCCCGAGAATGAGGTTGAGGCTGCCGAACGCGTCGACAAGATCTTGTCGAGAGTGGCCGTGCTAGACAGCATCGAACCACACCTCACGTCCTCGGCATTCCTCCGAGCCATTCAACTTGAGCTGGAGGCCCCGGCGGGCCGGCGCGGCCGTTTCGGTACTGGGGTTCTTGTGAGTCCTCTCGCTTCTGCGGTTGGGCTCGATCTCGATGAAGTTTTTGTCGTTGGGCTGGCCGAGGGAGTGTGCCCGCGCCCGATTCGCGAAGACACGCTGTTGCCCGACTCGGAGCGGCTGCTCACGCAAGGCGCTCTGCCGGTGCGGGCCGACCGCAACCTCGCAGAACGACATCGATTCCTTCACGCCGTTGCCTCCGGTGGGCAACGTTCGACGCTCCTTTTGCCTCGCGGAGATCACCGATCCGGCAGGGAACGTACGGCGTCGAGGTGGTGGGTCGAAGCGGCACGAGTTCTTAGTGGTGATTCTTCGCTCACCTCGAAGACTTGGCCTTTGGCGGACCTGTTCGCCGCGACCGCGCTCGGGTCGTTCGAAGAAGCACTTACCTCAGCTGTGCACGATGGTGTGGCCACATCGATGGCCGATCTCCAGTTGCACGCAATACACACGGCAAAACGGTTCGGACGCGAACCCGAACCGGAATCTGTGGCTGGAGCGTTGCGTCGAGGTCTCGAGCAGACGTCCACGCGGCTTGAAGGCTTCAACAGATTCAGCGGCGACCTTGGCGCGATCGATGTTCCTACGGTTGTCGCCGATGATGCTGCCATCAGCCCGAGCCGGCTTGAATCATGGGCAACGTGTCCGCGCAGGTTCTATTTCGAGCAGCTGCTGCGTCTTGGAGAGATCGACCGCCCAGAGGAGATCGCCGAGATCAGCGCCCTCGACAAGGGCAACCTGTGGCATCAGATCCTAGAGGACTTCATCGGCGCGTCGCTTCCGGATACACCTGGTGCACTCATGTCGCCCGATCAGCGCTGGACCGACGAAGACCGGGTTCGTTTAGAGGCGATCGCCGAGCATCGGTACAAGCAGTATGAGGATCTTGGTCGGACCGGCCGGCCGATTCTTTGGGAGATCAAGAAGGAGGAGACCAACGCCGATCTGGAAGCGTTCTTGCGTTCAGACGAAGAACTGCGAAGCGAGTTGCGAAGTGTCCCGGTCGACGTCGAGATGCCGTTCGGGCTGCCGAGGGATCGGTCTGGTGAACCTGAACCCGCCGCCGAAGTGACTCTCGCGGACGGTCGCACGATCCGACTGCGGGGCCTTATCGATCGTCTGGACATGCGAAGCGATGGTGTACCGGTCGTGCTCGACTACAAGACCGGCCGCGCGTCGAGTGCTGCGGAGTTCGAGCGAGATCCGGTTGTCGGCGGTCGGCGACTTCAGCTGGGGGTCTATGCAGAGGCGGCCAAGCAACGTCTGGGGACCGATGACGCGTACGCGTACTACTGGTTTACCTCGAGCCGCGGAGGCTTCAAACACGTTGGCTACCCGTGGACCGCCGAGCGCCGCGGACGCTTCATCGACGCCGTCGAGACGATTGTGGATGGCATCGAACGGGGAGACTTCCCGCCGAACCCGGGCGACTACAACGGATATTACGGAAGCTTCGAGAACTGCTCGTTCTGTTCCTTCACCCGGATCTGTCCAGTCGATCGGGATGAAGAACTCGAACAAGCCATCCGGTCGAATCGATTGGTCGATTACGTGAGACTCCACGAAATCCCCCCAGAGACCGCGGAAGACAGCGATGAGGGCGAGGTTCCTTCGTGAGCACTGATCGTCAGGCTGACCGCGAGGAGCTGATCCAAGGAGACGAGGCCGCGAGGACGGCGATCCAGAAGGATCTGAGCAGGACGCTGTTCGTCGAAGCAGGGGCAGGAACCGGCAAAACCACCGCGCTCGTCGGCCGAATTGTCGAACTTGTGCTCACTTCTGATGCGACGGTGCACCGTCCCCTCAATCAGATCGCTGCGATCACCTTCACTGAGGCTGCCGCCGCGGAGCTCCGAGAACGTGTCCGAATCGAATTCGAGAGTGCGCTGCTCGCGGCACGGGAGAATGGTCTGTCCGAGGTCGTAGAACGCTGCGAGCAAGCGCTCGCTGATGCGGACGTGGCCGCCATCTCGACCCTGCATTCGTTCGCCCAGCGGTTGTTGTCCGAATTTCCCGTGGAGGTCGGAGTGCCGCCGCGGGTCGAAGTGATCGACGAGGTCCGCAGCCAACTCGCGTTCGAACGCCGGTGGGGCGTGTTCATCGATTCGTTGTATGAGGATCCCAATCTCGAAGAGTTCATCGTGCGTGCGTCGATTCTTGGCGTTCAGCTGAACGGATCACAGCTTCGGAACATCGCACAGGAATTCGACGACAACTGGGATCGGCTACTCGACCTCGATGACTACAGCGATCCTCCGATTCCCATCGATTTCTCATCGATTCGGGATTCGATTCGTAACGTCGAACAGATTGCGCTCGAGTGCCTCGATCCAACCGACAAACTTCTTGATCGAATCCAGTCCAGCGGGCGGACCTTCGAACGATTCCGCCGAGCGGACAGCGACTACGAACGCCTGCGCGCGGTGAAGCAGCTAGCCGAGACGAAGTTCGGAAAGAGCGGTCGGAAGGGGAGTTGGCCAGATGTTACGGAGGCCCGCGAGTGCTGTGCGGATCTGGGCTCCTCCTGTACGGCGCTCATCGATGCGGTTTCCTCCCAAACGCTCACTCGACTTGCCGCGAGGATCGCCGACTTCACCAAGCAGTCCGCGCAGGAACGTCGCGCGGAAGGCCTGCTCGAGTTCCACGACTTGCTGGTGCTTGCACATCTGCTGCTTCGCACGTCACCGGACGCACGTTCGGCGTTGGCGCAGAGGTACCGCGTCCTCATGCTCGACGAGTTCCAAGACACCGACCCCATCCAGATCAGCCTTGCGCTATTGCTGGCGTCGGCCGTCTCCGGCACGTTCGATGGAGAGTGGACCGACCTCGAGCCCGAGCCTGGGCGCTTGTTCATGGTGGGAGACCCGAAACAGTCGATCTACCGGTTTCGTCGGGCCGACATCTCGGTGTTCCTGGCGGCTCGTTCAGCGTTCCGAGGCGGAGAAGTGTCGCTGCAACGAAACTTCAGAACAGTGGAACCGGTCATCGATGTCGTGAATGCGCTATTCAGCGAGATCATGGCCGAGGAGACGTCCGCACAAGCCGCGTACTCGCCGCTCATCGCTACGCGCGATCCAAGCACCGCCGATCATCGTCCTGTTGTCTTCGGTGGGCCGAGTAGCGGTACCGCTCGAGAGCTGCGCGAGGCGGAGGCTGCCGATGTCGCATCGATCATCGTGGACATCCAGGCGAACCCCGACGACTGGCTCATTGGTGATGACACCGGTGGCTGGCGAGCCCCCGAGTTACGAGACATCACGATCCTGTTGCCGACGAGGACATCGATGTCGCAGCTCTCGCGTGCGCTCGACGCGCAGGACGTTCCATTTCGCGCAGACACCGGAACCCTCGTCTATGAGACGCAGGAGATTCGCGACCTTCTGTCCGTTCTGGCCGCCATCGACGACCCCTCCAATCAGATCGCACTAGTTGCCGCACTTCGGTCGCCGCTCTACGCATGTGGCTATGACGACCTCTACGCCTTCCGAGCTGGCGGCGGGTCGTTCGATCTTCGATCACCGATTCCCGACGCGCTTCGCGGGAGCGTCGTGGCCGAGGGGCTTGAGCATCTCGCGGAGTTGTCGTCGCGGCGCTGGTGGGACGAGCCAAGTCAACTTCTGCTGAGGGTGATCGACGACCGTTTCGCCATGGCGCTTCCAGCCCACGGTCGCCGAGCACGCGACACGTGGCGCAGGATCCGTTATGTCGTCGACCAGGCACGCGCCTTCTCCGAGGCAGGAGGTGGTGACGTCCGGGAGTACTTGGCGTGGACTGGGCTGCAAGGTGCCGACGGTTCGAAGGCCCACGAGCCGATGCTTCCGGAACCCGATGACGACGCCGTGCAGATCATGACGATTCATGGGTCGAAGGGGCTCGAGTTTTCCATCACGATCGTCTCGGGTCTGACCACTCGCCTTGGGCGCCGTGCAGCTGCTCATGGCGAGGTCATCTGGGGTGAACCTGGGGTGATGCCGGAGGTGAAGGCCTCGTCGAGGGTGCGCACCGCACAGTTTGATCTGAAGAAAGAACTCGATGACGAGATGGACGGCCCAGAGCGCGACCGGCTTCTCTATGTGGCATTAACTCGTGCGAAGGACCATCTGGTCGTGAGCGGTCATCACAGCCAAGACAAGGCCGGCAAGCCGGTGGCTTCACATGGCGCAACGGTCGGGGCGTGGGCCGAGACCACAGGCGCGGAACTGGTTCGTCGCCTGGAGGGCCAGGCACCACTCTTCAGCCTCCCAGCGAGCGCTCCGTCCGAAGGTGCCAAGGTGCGTGACGCGCCGCCCGTAGCCAGTCCCTCGGACTGGCGCGCCGCCCATGCCGCCCGCCTCGCCGACGGGGCCAGACGTTCGGTCGTCTCCGCGACCGCTCTTGCGCGTGAGTTGCACCAGCCTCGCTTCGACGAAGACGACCTCTGGGCCGATGGGTCCTGGGACGACGATGAGGCGCCAGGGGATGACCAGGACGAGGGCGAACAGCTACTTCCGCCACAGGAGTTCCGCAGGGGTCGAGCAGGGACGGCTATCGGCAGCGCCGTCCATGCGGTGTTGCAGCTCGTGGATCTTGGCGCACCCGAAACGGCGGATCTAGAGGCGCTAGCTCGTTCGCAGGCGTGGGCCGAAGCCGTGTATGGGACTGAGCACCTCGCAACGATTACGGCCTCTGTCGAGTCGGCATTGCGGGCTCCGATCGTGCTGGCATGTAAAACCTCGAAGCACTGGAAGGAGCTCTTCGTAGCGGCTCCGGTGGGCGAGGTCACGATCGAGGGATACATCGATTTGCTGGTCGACACGGCGGAGGGATTGGTCGTTGTCGACTACAAGACAGACAACGTCCGATCGGAGGCAGAGATCGACGCAAAACTTGAGCGGTACTCCGCACAGGGCGCCGCGTACGCAGTCGCAATCGAAGTCGCCACAGGTCGACCCGTGCACGACGTGCAGTTCGTGTTCGCCCGCCCATCGGGCCCAATCGTCCGATCGATCGATGACCTCGCAAGGCGCTCTTCCCAAGTTCGATCCGCAACAGCGAGCGCCTAGAGTCGATGCTGTCGAAAACATGACCGCAGGGGTCCGTCAATGAGTGGACAGATGTCAGATGTGATCGTCATCGGCGACGATGAGTGGGCGATTGTCGAACCCGCCGCCGGCGAGCTATTCGACGTCCGGGCGCACCGGCTGATGCCGGTCTCCATGCATTCGGCCAATACGCGAGGTGAGCTGGCCCGCTACCGATTGGGCGAGGGCGGACAGCTGTTCCTCAGCGACCTCCAGGTGGGCTCCGTCGATGCCCCTCCGACGCTCAACGGAGTCGAGCCGACGACCGACGAGTACGGACAGGTGTGGACCTATCTACATCTTGATCTGCCGATTTCGTGGAGCGGTGACCTCATCGCCGGCGCCGACCCGATTCTCGATCTGTATGTGCACGCAGGCTTCCTGCCGGTCTGGCACTATGCGCAAGTGCTCGCGTTCGACTTCGAGGCAGGACGCGTGCAGTCGCGCGAGGATCGCAGCGCCGAGGCAGAGCAATTCCGTGCCGACCGTGCAGGGGATGACGACGAAGACGGAATCTTTGAACGGTTCTTGGATGCGATCAAGCTGCGCATCGGCAACGTTGTCGACGGTGATCCGCACACCTAGTGCGCCAGCCAGCGTCAGCGGGCCCCGAGGATGGTGAGTTCGGTGATGATCGTGGCATCGGCTGGAATCTGACCAGTTTGATCAGCCACGCCTAGGCCAGCCGGAATCACCATTCGAATGGTGTCGCCGACGCGTCGTCCGACGAGTCCTTGATCCCATGCCGGAATCGACTGGCTTGGGTTAGCGGCAACCTCGAACACCGCTGGCTGTCCCGTTTCCCACGATGAGGCGAATACCTCGCCGTTCGTCTGGAGAATCGCCCGATAGTGCAATTCGACGATCGTTCCAGCTTCGATCACTTCGCCGTCGCCGTCTTCGAGCAACACCACTTCAAGTTCGGTTACTGGCTCGGGGGCGTTCTCGATGTCGGGTGGTGTGGCTACTGCAACGAGGTCCACAACGAACACCAGCGCGCTGTTCGCTGGGATGTTTTCGCCGCGAGCTTTGTCGCCGTACCCGAGATCGGCGGGGATCGAGAGTTGTCGGCGCCCGCCCGCTTTCATCCCGGCGATGCCTTGGTCCCAGCCTTGGATCACCTGGCCTCTGCCGAGGATGAAGCTGAAGGTCTCGCCACGATCCCAGCTGGCGTCGAACTGCCCCCCGTCTGAGTGGCGTACGCCCACATAGTGCATCACCAGGTAGTCACCGGCTGCAGCGGTCTTCCCGTTGCCGTCGATGAGATCATCGATCTCGAGCTCCACGGGTGCTGGTCCGTCAGGAATGACGACCTCCGGCTTGCCCTCCCCGGAGGTTTCGGGTAGAGCCGATTCTGCGGGTTCGTCGACCGTGGTCGGAACACTCTCCGACGCGAGAGTGGACGAGTCGGAGGAACATGCGGCCAGGCCGATGATGAGCGCGAAGAACAGCAGGGAGGCACGGCGGGTCATCTGCACAACGTTACCGCCGCAGCCGCTTCCGAATGCAGCGGCTAGGGTCGCCAGCTGTGGGTAGAGCCGGTCGGTGGAACATGTCGGTCGACGTCGCCCGTCGGGTCGCGTTGGGGGCACAAGGGTTCGCGGATCCGCGCCCGTCCGGCCAGGTCGACCGAAGACACATGCGACGCGTGATGGGCCGGCTGCGGGTCCTCCAGCTCGACTCGGTCCCAGTGGTCATCAGGACGCAGTACATGCCGTTTCACAGTCGCTTGGGGCCGTATGCGACCGACCTGCTCGACACGGTCGCCTACGGGGACGACAGCTGGTACGAGGCCTGGGCGCACGAAGCGTCGTTGCTTCCTGTGGCGAGCGAACCATTGTTCCGATGGATGTGTGATCGCGCCAGTCAAGGCGACACCTGGAAACATCTCTACGACACCGCGCAACGCGAGCCGGCATACGTGCAGTCTGTGCTCGACGAAGTGCGGGCTCGAGGTGCTGTCACGGGCGGCGAGCTCAGCGACCCCAGACCGACCCAGGGAGATGCATCAGGGTGGGGCAGTCGTTCCCTCGGAGTCGTTGCGCTCGACTGGCTGTACCGAATCGGTGAACTTGGGGTTCGCCGTCGGGGCAACTTCGAGAAGGTTTTCAGCCCGATCGAGGACATCGTGCCGGCCAAGACACTTTCGATGCAGACACCCCGCGTCGAAGACGCACAACGTGAGTTGATTGTGCAATCTGTGCAGTCGCTTGGTGTGGGAACCGCAAGTGATGTCGCCGACTATTTCCGCCAACCCATACGAGACGTCCGGGCCCTACTGCCGGGCTTGGTCGAGGATGGCCGAATACTCGCCGCAACAGTGCGCGGATGGAAGCAGCCGGCCTTCGCCGATCCTCAAGCGACGGTTCCGCGCAAGATCACCGGAGCAACTGTTCTTTCACCATTCGATCCGGTCGTGTGGAAGCGGGATCGAGCAGAACGTCTGTGGAACTTCGAGTACCGAATCGAGATCTACGTTCCAGCATCAAAGCGGCGGTGGGGCTACTACGTGCTGCCCGTGATGGTCGATGGGGATCTCGTCGCCAGGCTGGACGTGAAGAACGAGCGCGACTCCGGAGTCCTTCGAATCAAAGCGGCTCACTCCGAGGCCGGAAAATGTACGGAAGAGGTCGTCGGTCGCATCGCGGACGCGGTGCGAGATCTCGCTTTGCTCGTTGAGGCGTCCACGATTGAGGTCGAGGAGCAGGGGGATCTGGCCAGACTCCTGTCCACAGTGGTCTGAATCGAGAAGTGAAGCTTCTACGATCGATCGGCTGCCCGACGTGCGGCGTGAATATGGGGTGGGTTCAAGCCCATCGCCGGCCGCACCAATCATGGCGAACGCGTATGGGCGACGTTCGGGCGTCGGAGCTGGGTGAGAAGCACTCCGCACGAGACGACACTGATACCCAGAAGGCCCACCCAGCCCGGATTCTCGTCAAGGAGCCACCAAGCCAGAGCGGCGATTTGAAGAAGCATCGTGTTGTTGACACCCGCAGACTCGATTGCGGACAAGCGGCGCAGTGCCAGATTCCACAACGTGAATGCAATGGCGGTGTTCACGATCGCTAGCCATCCAATGATCAGTCCGGCTCGAAGCGTGATGGTGGGCGAACCCTCGACGATCAGCCCTGCGAGGATCAACAGCACTGCGCCGATCGACATGCTGACGGCTGTGACCACGATTGGGGAGGTCGACTGTGCCCGGTTGACGTGTCGACCGAGTAGCGCGCCACCAACGTTCGCTCCGAGCGCGACCCCCGCGGCGGTGAGCCCAATCACGGTCGCACCCAGATCCCCAGCGAAGTAAACCAACGCACCCGCAACGATCACGCTAGCCCCGGCAAGTTGTCGCCGAGTAGCGTGCTCGCCGAGCGACCGCGCACTCGCGATCCCGACGAACAGCGCTGTCAGCGAAAGCACGAGGCTCGTGGTCGCTGCTGGTTGATTGTCGATCGCGATGAACTGCGCTCCCTGGGTCAACGCGTAGAACACGACCCCCAGCAATGCGAGCTGCCAGACCGAACTCCGGTCGAGGCGTCGGATTTCGTCGCGGCGAGCTCGCCTCGCCGATACCGACACGATCAGCACCAGCGCAGCGAGGCCGTAGCGCATTCCCGCAAATGTGACAGGAGCGAGCTCCTCGTCGTCAAGCCCTACGCGAATGAGCACCCATGACGAGCTCCACAAGACCGTGACGAGCAGTGCCGATGTGATGGCGAGCAGATGAGCTCGCCGCTCCTGATGTGAAGAGTGAATGTGGGACACGGTTTGGCCTCCGAAGTTGGCACGCGTTTGAAGCAGGTGCCGAAATTCTCCACTCGAGGTTTTTGTCCCATGAGGTGCGAGCCCGATATGTCGGGCCTTCTGTGGCGCTCGGACCAGCCAGCAAAGCCGCGGAACCCTAGCCACCCTTCAATCGGTACCCGAACAATACTCGCAATCGGGACACGGATCTAACAGCGAGCAAAGCGCCACATAGTGGCAGGCAGAATCACATCCACACCGACCCTGAGCGTATTGAGGTCTCGATTTCTCGCTTTGACGAGCCTGAGTACGGGGGTACAGGCCAAGCGGCACTCGCTCTGGCCAACACATCATGGCCCGCAAGGTGCACCTGGGCCATTCAGGTGGACGGGGTATTTCAGGCCCAGGCTGACGGCGCCGATACGCTGACACCTTCATGGCAGCCCTCAATGAACCACCGGACTGGATCACCGGAAAGGATGGGGGAACAGGTGCTTTCTTCTACCAGATCTTCCCCGATCGATTCGCCCGATCTGGCCGCATCGACAACGGCGTCAGACTTGACTCGTGGGACGCACCACCGACGACGTGGGGGTACAAGGGCGGTGACTTGTGGGGCGTGATCGATCGTCTTGATCACCTCGTGGCGCTTGGTGTGAACGCAATTTGGTTCAACCCGATCTTCCAGAGCGCATCGAACCATCGATATCACACACACGACTACTTCAAGATCGATCCGCTTCTCGGTGGTGACGAAGCGTTCGATGCGCTGATCGAAGCCGCGCATGAGCGGGGCATCAGGGTCATTCTCGACGGGGTGTTCAACCATGCAAGCCGCGGGTTCTTCCAATTCAGCGACATCGCCGAACACCAGGAGAAGTCCGCATACCTCGATTGGTTTCGGGTGCGGGAATTCCCGGTCGACCCGTATGACGAAGACAAGCCGGCGACGTACGACGCCTGGTGGGGACTCCACGCACTGCCTGCGCTCAACACGGACAACGAAGCCGTCCGCGAGTTCCTCTGGAGCGTCGGCACACATTGGATCGAACGCGGCATCGATGGATGGCGACTCGATGTCCCCAACGAAATTCGCACACCTGGCTTCTGGTCCGAATTCCGTAGGCGCGTGCGAGAGGTCAACCCGGAGGCGTACATCACCGGCGAACTCTGGGGAGAAGCTCCGGAGTGGGTCGGTGAGGAGGGTCCTTTCGACGGGGTGATGAACTACCCACTCGGTACGGCAATCATCCGCTATGCGATCGGCAACCGCATTAACCCCGCGGGGATCATCGACAACAACGACTACGTCGTGACACCGGGCCTGAACGCGGCTGCGTTCGCCGATCATGTCGACTCGATGTTGAAGATGTACGACGAGACGACCGTGCCTGCGCTGCTCAACCTGCTCGACAGTCATGACACCGGGCGCATCATGACGCTCGCCGCCGGCGATCCAGAGCTTGTGGTGCTTACGCTCGCGCTGCTCCTGACGATGCCCGGCGCCCCATGTATCTACTACGGCACCGAGGTTGGGCTCGAAGGTGGTCCCGACCCCGACAATCGACGTGGGTTTCCATGGGATGAGCTCGATAGTGCGCCCGAGATCTCGGGTGCACTGCGTTCGCTCATCGCACTGCGTCATGCGGAAGCTGGGTTGCGCTCGTCGGTGCTCGAGCGTCTTGGCCCACCACCCGGGTCGGACTTCGGTCGCACGTATTTGTACGCACGTGGAGTAGGTGCGGAGCGGGTCGTCGTCGCCGTGAACCATGCCGACGAAGTCGATGTCGTTGAGCTCCGACCCGGTGTACTGACCGCTGACGCAAAGAAGCTTTGGGGTTCGGCGATCGTGAAGAAGCCAGACGTGGTGGAACTGCCCGCACGCTCGATTGGCATCTGGAGGGACGCGCGATGAGCGATTTACCGGCGAGCGCAATGACGGTTGTCGCCGCAGCAGCTCGCGAGGGGCTGGAGTTGGATGTGATCGAATATCCCGATGGCGCGCGCACGGCTGTCGAGGCAGCAGCTGCGGTCGGTTGTGATGTAGGACAGATCGTGAAGTCGTTGATCTTCTCGGTCGACGACGAGTTGGTTCTTGCGTTGACGAGCGGCTCGAACCGGGTCGATACGGACGCGCTCACTCGTGCCGCTGGAGGACAGCGTTGTTCACGAGCTGATGCAGACGACGTTCGCTCGACCACGGGATATGCGATTGGCGGCGTGCCGCCGTTTGGTCACGCAAATCCGGTCCGGGCGTTCTTCGACTCCGATCTGGCCGCCTATCCCGTGGTATGGGCGGCAGCAGGAACACCAAGGCATGTATTCCCGATCGAGCCGAAGGAACTCCTTCGACTCACCAATGCGACCGTCGCGGCGTTCAGCGAGTGAGCGGCTGGCTTCGGCCTAACCGAGCCTAAGGACGACGGTTCGGCCGACCGACACCTAGGCATGGCTTCGACTCACGGAACTCCCGAGCGCACCCTCAAAGAACTTGAGGCTCATCGACGTTGAGCAGCATCGCGAAGACCCAGCAGGGCCGCTGGCGAGCACGTTGGCGGACGCCCGACGGATCGTCTCGGCTGAAGACGTTCGATCGACGAGTTGATGCCGACTTGTGACTGACCGGCATCGACCACGCGAAAGCGATGGGGCCTACGTCGGCCCGAAAGCTGGTGCTGTCGCGTTCCGCGACTACGCAGAGCAATGGAGATCGATCCAGTCACAGTCATCTGGTCTGTCGGTGACCCAAGCCGTCGAGCTGGCTCTTTCACCGGCGAAGACATGCCTACGCCCCGACCCCCCCACACAAACTGCCATCGTGACCAGCCGCGGCCTCATCTGTCATTCCGTGGCAATTCAGTATTCTGGACGAATATCTTATACTTTGTGCTGTTTTCGGGTGACATCAGTCACTATTTGTGGCTGGCCAGTCCAATAGGGGGACAATATGAAGCGCAAAGTAACGCAAATCGCTGTCGTTCTGAGCATCATGCTCGGCGTACTCGGAGGTGCCGTCGGGGTCGCCTCTGCCGGCCACGTGAAGGGGCACGAGACCGGGCCGGGCGATAACGGGCCGGGCGACAAGGTGACGCTCTGTCACTTCGGCGGCCACGGAAGTAGCGATGACCTCAAAGTGTGGCCTGACTATCAGATCTTTTCGCCGAAGGGGGAGCTCGGTTGTGAGTTGCAGGGCGGTGTGGCCATCGAAGTCTCCGCACAGGGCGCAATCAACGGCCACGGGGTCACGCCAGGTTGCAACATGATGATGCTGTGCGACGAGCATAAATAGCATGTCGCATTAGAAGGCCTAGTCGAACCGAAGTAACAGGCTTTTGAACTCGTAACGCCGCCCCGTCGCACACCGCGTTGGGGCGGCGCCGCGCTTCCTGCTAAGGCATGTGCCCCGACTACCGCCGCATTGGGGGCAGTTCGCCTGCACTTCAGGAACGTTGTCGGAACGGTGTGGCCACGGACTTCTCCCCGTTTTGGGAAGGGGGTCGCTCCCGGCACTGATACCGCTATGTCAATGCGGCGAGGTCTTTGAGGAGGATGGGGTAGAGCTGGCGGGCGAGGTATCGCTTCGAGCAGCGGGCGGTTCCGCGGTGGGAGAACCCGTCGGTTCTTCGACGGTCGCGCTGTAGGCGCTGGTTTCGGCTGAGGCGAACCATGGGATCTGTACGTGGCAGGGCTGGTTGGGTCGACCTCAAAGGCGTCGACTTCGACTGCAACCCAACGGACCGTTCGATGGACTTCTCGTCCTACCTTCATGGGCCATTCTTGGGCCATTTCGTTTCCACACCTGACGACTTGAACCTCGCTTGGCCACAAATCGTCAGAGCTTCTGTGGATTGTGTTGCTCTGTGTGGACAAACGCGCTCCGTGTGGCTGGGGACTCCGATTCGGAGGCTGAGAACGGGGTCTCGATTACCCTCACCAGCTCAGGTACCAGGCAGCGCGTCGCTGGAATCTGTCAAGCTATCGATCGTCCATGGAGCCGATGACCCGCGGGTCGGGGTTGGCCTCCTCTTCGACTCCGCCTCGGTTCACTCCGTGTCATCGTTGTGATTCGCCCGGGTCACGTGATCACCAGCGAGGCGAGAGCAGCGCTGGGGTCAATCGTCGCGAACGGGCGGTGCCGTTCGACGAACGCTCGTTGGTGCGCAAGTCGTAGGTCCACAGATCATTGGTCCATGGGTTTCGCGGGCGTCGCGTCGCTTGTTAGCTGCTTCGGGCAACGTTGACTTCGGTCGGGTTGGACAACATATCGAACACTGCCGAGTACTTGGTTCCGGCAGCCATCAGCGCATCCTTCTGTTCGTCGTCACAGTCGGCGTCGATGTCGAACTCGATGTCGACGTTGCTGAAGCCCTTGCGGATGTCGGGGTCGATACCCAGGACGCCCCGTACGTCGATGTCGGCACTCACCTTGGAGGAGACCCGGTTCAGCTGGATGTTGCGAGCCGCGGCGCCCGTGGCGATGCCGGCGGTGATACAGGCTGCGAGGGCATGAAGCACGTACTCCTGTGGCGTTGGACCATGCCCATGACCCAGAGTCGGGTGGTCGGCGTCGTAGGAGTACTCCTCCACATGCACCTGGTCGGCACCGATGCCGTACCACGCATGGATCGTCGACCGACTCGCGGTTCCCTCAACCCAGTCGTTCTTGGCGGAGAACCGGAACTGGGCGAGCTCGCCATTTTCGCGCATCTTGCCAATTGCCCCGAACATCTTGTCGCAGGGTACGCCGTTGATCTCCTCAGCCATGTCCGCTCCTTCTTTTGTCGTCACGGCGAAGCTAGCAAAGATACAGTGATCGCACCGTTGAGCGGAGATATCATGTCGTGGGAGATGGTCGATGAGGGCTGGGGACGTAGGGCCGTCGAATTCGCAACCCTGAATGAACCGGCGAACTGCCGCGAGTACGTCACGATGCACCATCGGCTCGGTGTTGGCGAAGGCGATCGGCTCCTGGATGTTGCGTGCGGCTCGGGTCTGGCCATCGAGCTCGCAAGGGCAAGGGGCGCCGCCTGTGCCGGGATCGACGCGTCGCAGCGCCTGATAGCGATCGCACTCGACCGGAATCCGGATTGCGACATCAGGGTGGGTGACATGCAGGCTCTTCCGTGGGGCAATGAAACCTCCGATGTCGTGACCGGCTTCCGCGGCATCTGGGGCACGACACCGGAAGCGGTCGATGAGGCCCACCGTGTGCTGGTTCCGGGCGGGCGTCTGGCCATTACCGTGTGGGGGAATGTGGGAAAATCGCCCGGAGCATGGATGATGGCACCATTCCTCTGGGCGACCGACGAGAAGGTCCAACATCAGGCCAACATGGTCGCCCTTGGGCGTCCACCGGCCCCGCCTATGAAGCGATCCAGAGTATCGGCGAAGAGGAATTCATCACCCGGGCGACCGAGCTGGCCGCCCGGCACATGCGCGATGGGCTCCCGTTGCGTGGCCAGATCGAGCTGTTCGGGTACCTGGGAACGAAACGCTGATCGATCACTCCGGGCCGTGAAGGTAGGCGACGAGGTGGTCGGCCAAGTCCTTTGTGTCGCCGCCTGCACCGTGCAGAAAGCTCGATCTTCGTCGGCGGAGAAAGGTGCTGCCGAGGCAGTACACGCCAGGGGCATCCACCACCCCACCGTCGTGGCGGAGATGCCCGGCCGAGTCGAACACGGGCAGATCGACCCAGGAGAGATCGGGACGGAAACCGGTAGCCCAGACGATCGTCGAGATTTCACCAGAACCCAGATCTAGGGTCAGCGGCGCCCCTCGCTCGACAGGGGTCGCTTCGTACCGTTCGCCCGAACCGACCTCGCGATCCGGTTCGTGCTCCGCTATCCACTCGTCGATGTCATCGAGAAGCCGCCCCAGTTTCTGGTCTGCCAGCGCACAATGATTGCGCAACCCACCCGAGAACATCGCCGTCCCATCTCGAATCGCACCCAACCGACCCCGGAGCTGAACACCTGCGTCGGTGAGAGTATTGAGATCGAGGGTCCGACGTTCAGGGGTGCCGACGAGCTGCGGGGACGCCCCCTTCCGGGCCTTCAGGATCTCATCGATCTCGTCGTAGCGTTCGTCGAGTCGACCAATGGCCTCCATCCAATGCTGGATATCGAGTCCACGGTAGGTACGAGGCATTCTGACGTGCTCCCCCACCGACAAGGTCACCGGACGACCCGAGGTGCGGATCTCATCGGCAAGCTGGATGCCGGTGGCCGCAGCACCGACCACGAGGACTCCGCCCTCGGCCAATTGTTCCGGGTTGCGATACTCGAGCGGGTTCACCTGCTCGACTCCGGCGGGCACTTCACGGGCGAAATCCGGGATGCTGGGCAGGGTGCTTGCACCGCCGGCCAGAACGACGCACTGGCACCGCCACGCGCCCTGATCGGTCTCGACGTCGTAGCCGTCGGCGGCCGCCCGGACTGCGGTCACTGTGGTCCGAGCACGGACCGGCGCGTCGACCTCAGCAGCGTAGGCGTCGATGAAGCCAACGATCTCGCTGCCGGTCATGAAGCCATCCGGGTCGGCACCGTCGTAGACCTGACCCGGCAGCCGGGTCTGCCAGTTGGGGGTCAGCAGCGTGAAGTTGTCCCAGCGCTGGGTCCGCCACGAGTTCGCGACTTCGCCCCGTTCAAGCACCACATGGTCGATGGCCCGGTCTGACAAGCGTTTGCTCATGGCCAAGCCGTTGTGCCCACCGCCGATGATCACGACAGTGTTCCTCTGATCAGAAGTCACCGCGACAGTCTTCCAGATCAGCCGACCCACCCTCGACTTCATCGTGGGTGGCTGCACCCCCACGGTGATGATCGTGCGTATCGTCCGACGACGTCAGCTACAGGCCGAGAGCTTGGAAGTCACACGAGGCGGTGGGGTCTGCCTCAACGACGCTGACCGCACTTCCTTTGTCAGGATGTGGGAGGAGTACGAAGAGCGGCCGATTCATCATCGTCAGAGTTTCTGTGGATGGTGGTGCTCTGTGTGGACAAACGCGCCCGGTGTGGCTGGGGAGTCCGATTCGGAGGCTGAGAACGGAGGTGCAAATGCCTTCGTTATCTCGATAAAATCAACAATTATGTGGTTCTGATCCGTCGCGATGGGCTAACCCTTCGAGGGCAGATTCAGCTCTTCGGATATGTTGGGACGAAGCGGTTACGACCGCACCGCTCTTCTACAGTCGGTCGGGCAACAGCGAGGGAAAATCATGATCAGCGTTGGGGACACCGCATCGCGAAGCCGGGTGGTCGAAGCTGAAGACATCGTGCGCTTCACTGAGATGACCGGCGACAAGAATCCTGTCCACTACGACCGCGAGCTAGCCGAACGAAGTCGATTCGGGCGCATCATCGTTCAGGGTGGTGTGACGTCGGGTCTGCTCAATGCCCTGGTGGCAGAGGACCTCCCAGGCCCGGGCTCGGTGTTTCTGAACATCAACTGGAACTTCAGAGCCGCTGTTGGCCCCGGCGACGAGATCACGGCAACCGCTGAGGTGTTGGAGGTCCGAGACGACAAGCCGATGTACACGCTGTCAACCGTGATCACGAACCAAGATGGCGCGGTTGTCCTGGACGGATCGGCTCTCGTCTGGCATGAGCCTCTTTAGCCAGAAGTCGACCCTCGTCGCGAACCAGTTCCTTTATGCGGTTGATGTCCCAGTTGTATGAGGCGATGTCACAGGTGATCGACGCGAAGTCGATACCGAGTTCGTCGCGTCGGTCCTGATACGAACTGAGCGGCTCGTTAGTGTTCGACGCCAACGATTCGACGATTGCTGCAGCGAGATTCTCGGCGTCACTGAGCGCGTCGGTGATCCCGTGAGCAGTCAACGGATCCTTGAAATACCCGGCGTCGCCGACGAGGGCCCAGCCTGGACCGCACGACTGCCGCATGTAGCTGGGCTGCCCTGCGTATCCGAGGAATCGTTCTGTTGCCTTCGCGGAACTGAACGTCTCCGTGAACTCGGGCGCTGCTTCGTTGAGAAGGAGATCAAAGGCAGCCTTGGGGTCGCCGCGGAGAGACTCCATGAATCGCGCCGACGGCGTTCCAACCCATACACAAAGTTGTTCGCCGTTCGTTGGGATCAACCCGGCAGTTGCATTCACGTTGTACGCCCAGTGGTAGCCAAGAATCCCCGGGTTCGAGAAGTAGCTGTAGATCATGGCCGTCGACCCGGGTTTCGACCAGTAGGTGTCAGCTTCGATCTGACGGGCGACGATCGATCGAACTCCATCTGCACCGACGACCAGAGACGCTGAGATGGTCCGTTCGCGATCGGACTCTCCATGTCATCGAGTTGGACGGCACGTTGAAGACCTACGACTCGACAGCGGTGCTGACCGGTGAGACCGAGACGGGAATGACGCGAGTGGGATTCATCACCGTAGATCCGGCGAGTGGCAAAGTCGCGCTCGTCTCCAAGCCTGAGCTCGTGATCGTCGATCCAGGGACTGGCGCCGCGCGCCCTCCAGCAGAGATCGGCAGCATCAGCAACGTCGGCTTCGGGCGAGATGGAGAGCTACTGGTATTCACACGCCACGACGGCACGGTGCGGCTCTGGGACGTCGAACGCGAGGAATACGTCGGGCTGGTCTGGAATGGCTCCGGGCAGGGCAGCAGCGGATCGCCATCGTGGTACGACGAGTCGACGGAATCGATGTGGGTTTCGTCGTCCGGCAAGTACCTCCAGATCCCTCTTAACCCCGAACGGTGGGTCGAGCGGGCATGCGACGTCGTCAGCCGCGATCTCACCCCGGACGAATGGGACCGCCCGGCAACGAGCCCCTTCGATCCGCCTGCCCTTGACACCCCTCTCAGGGCGCGGCCTGGCAGGGTCCGGTCAAGCGAGGTAAGGCTGGAGTGTGGTCGACTGGAAACGACCACTCATCGTCGGTGATTCAGGATTCGAGGAGGCGGTCGAGTCTTGCGGCGACTGCGCCATGCTGACCATCGTGCGGCGCGGTGTCCGTGAGGTGTCCGAGCCAGCTGATTGCGACGGTGTTATTTCGAACGAGCCAGGCATCGGTGCCGGGGACGACCTTGCTGGCCGAGCCCCAATCCATCGACAGGTGGAAGACCTCACCAATTTCGTCAGGATCGGCCTCGACGAGCTTCCCGGTGAGCAACTTTCGTGGAGGTTCGTTGCCGACCTTCGCCACCTGCCAGCCCGACAACGCGTCGAGGGGCTTGTTGGGCACGTTGCAGTTGATGACCACCGGGGAAGGGGAGGGGTTTTCGATCATGCCCTCGACGATCTGGGCTGCGACGGTGGCCCCGGTTTCCCAGAGCATCCCTTCGACGATCTGACTCCAGTTCTGACCTTCGACGTCTTCGCCGTTGAACCCGATGCTCATCGCCAGTCCGCTGGCGCCGCGGTTGCGGCCCGTGAGAGCAGCTCCCACCGTGCCCGAGTGATACACCGACCACCCGACATTCTGGCC
>CAXMRH010000187.1:0-10722 GCA_964196045.1 uncultured Chthoniobacterales bacterium
CAGCGCGAGGTTCGATGACCAGTCGCCATGGTCTCTGTTCGCGGGTTGTTCCAAGCCGATCTCGGCCGGTGCCACAAGACCTTCGGCTTCGGCGGCGGATGCCAGCGCCATTCGCAGTTCTTCTTGGATCACGCGACCTCCATGTACGAAGTGACAAGCCTATCTGCAGGCCTTCTGATGCCCGATCGACCGGACTGGGAGTCCGTTGAGACACATGCGCAGCAAACCACCGAGCGCTGTAGGCTCTGCCCGCAAGCCCTCGTAGCTCAGGGGATAGAGCATCGGCTTCCGGAGCCGTGAGCGCAGGTTCGAATCCTGCCGAGGGCGCAACGACGGATCCATCTCCAAATGCCGGTTGCTAGACGCCGGTCGCGTCCACGAATCGTCAGCACGAAGTGCGTTCCGAGAAGGACTTCTGCTCTGCTTTTGGAGTACCTGGGATTGTTGCTTACTCTCAGGGCGATGGCTACAGCCATCGTGAGTACGGAGTAGGGATGAGCAACCGCGATACGTCGCATGACAATCGGGATGACGACGCGGCCGAACCCTCGGAGTCGGCCGCGCCTGGCTCTGACCGATGGAATCTCGACGGGTTCGGCGAAAGTCGCGAATATCTCGTCAACGAACGACGCGACCTCGCCGTCGTCGCAGCTGAGCTCAGAGCCCTCCGGAGCGACCTAGACAGGCAAATCGACGACGTCGACGACGACACGCGGGCGCTCATGCGGCGCCGCACTCAGGTAGACATCGAGTTCGATCAGCTCAACCGCGATGAGGTGGAATTCGACGGGCGACAAGATGTGTACGAGCAGGCTGCTCGAGAACTCGAACGGCTCGTCACAGAAACCGCGAGCACACGGGCAGAAACGGAGCGCGAGCTACGTGTTCTCGAGGCCGAGCGCCGAACGATCGAGGAAGAGCAGGAGCGGCTTCGCGAAGAGGACGACGAGCTCGTTGAAACTCGGGAACGCCTCGACAAACAACGGGACGACGTACTTTTCAGAAAGGCGAGCCTGGACGACGACGAACGGGCACTCGACGCTCGCCTCGAAGAGCTGAGGCTCAGGGCACAGGAACTCGAGGACCTCAATGCCGAGGCGGCAGAACAAGAAGCGTCGCTGGCAGCGCGGACCAGCGAGTTGACGTCTCGATCGGATGCCGTCAAGGAGCAGAGGGCAGACATCGACCGCACCGAGATCGACTTGGTACTTCAGGCCGAGAAACAAGCGCAACGCGCCGTTGAGATCGATCTGACTGCAAGTCGACTACACGAGCGAGAAGCCGGCGCCCAACAACAGCGTGACGACCTCACACAACAACAACACGAGCTCGAGGAGCGTCGTGCGTCGATCTCCACGGAAGAGGCTGCACTCGTTGAGCTTCAAGCAGCGATCGATGACAAACGGGCTGTGCTGCTCTTGGAACAGCACGAACATGATCGTGAAGTAAAGAACGCCGCCCAAACCGCCGAAGCCGAACTTTCCGCTGCCCAAGACTCGGCTGTGGAACAGGCCGCGCAGATCGCTGAGCAACAACACTCGCTCGATGAGAAGGCAGAAGAGCTCGAGAAGCGGCGGCTTGGGCTGGCGGCGGAATCGGACCAACTCGAAGGAGCTCGGGCGGACCTCCTCGTCGAACGAGATGACATCGAGGCGGAACGACGAATCCTCGGAGCGCAATCCGACGAGATCGACAGGCTCGAAGAGGAGGTCCAGACTCGCCAACACGACGTCGACACGCTTAATGAACGCGAAGCCGACCTCGCTGCGAAAAGCGCAGAGCTCGATGATCTCGAAGCAAGTCTGAGCGAAAGTGTCGAGCTAGCTGAGGCCGCCCACGCCGCGGTGATTGCGCGCCAAGACGAAGTCGAAGCGTTGGAGACGCGAGAGCGAGACAGGCTGGGAGCGCTCGCCCACTTCGACTCGCGTGAGCGCGAACTGCAGCGGGCCGAACTGGACCACGAGGCCTGGCAGCAACGACTCGCAGAGGAAGAACAGCGGCTCACCGAAGAGCAGCACGACGTCGCTGCAAGAGCAATCCTGCTCTACGAGCAGGCTGAGCAACTCGACCGCCAGGAGGTTGCGGCGTCTGAACGAACCGTCGCACTCGCCGAACGCCAGAACGAGCTGACACGGCTGAGCGCGGCGCTCGACGATCAGCAGGTGGTGCTCACCGAGCGACTCACAGAGTTGGAGACGATGACCCTCGAGATCGAGGAGCGCACAGCTGAACTGAACCAAACATCCAAGAGGCTCGATGCCCGCGAGTCATCGTTGAGGATCCGGCAAAACGAGCAAGATGAGACGCGCCGAGAACTGGCTCAGCTAGACGAGGAGATTCTCAGGACCGCTCAGCGCCTGAACGAACGGATTGCAGATCTGGCGCGCCGCGAACGCGCGATTGAACTTCGCGAAGAGGCCTATCAACTCGAACGAAAAGATGTCACCGAGCGGATGGTGCAACTCGATGCTGACCGCTCTCAACTCGAACAGGCAGAGCGGCTGATCGATCGACTCGAAAACGAACGAGACGATGTCGACAATGAACTTCTACTTCTGCAAAGGCGCCGTGAAGAGGTTGCGCTAGAGCGAGCCCGCCTCGCAGGCGCCACAGAAGAGCTTCGGATTCTGGAAGAACAGTTGGACGAGGAGCACGACCTTCTCGTGGGCGAACGGGGCGCGGTTGCATCGCAGCGACGATCGGTCATTGAGCAGCGTGAGCGCCTTGGGCAAAACGAGCGCAACATTCGTGTCCGGCAGCACCAACTTGACGAGGAACACCGGACGCTGAACGCAGATTCGGAACGCCTTCAGCAGCGTCGCGATCTTCTTCATGGGGAACGTGTTCGCCTCGACGACGCGACAGTGCGCCTCGATGACCATCGCTCTGCGGTTGGCGCCGACCGAGAAAGTGCCGACGAGGAGGCCGCAGCTGTCTCCACCGACTTGGTAGAGACGCGACATGAACGTGACGAGCTCTCCGCAAGGGCACTGGTCGTACAGGCACGCGCCGAGTCACTTCGCAACAAGTCGGTTGAGGTCGACAAACGTGCGTCCGACCTGGACGCCGAGGCGAAGAGGGTCCAGAACGAGGACGAGACCCTCGCGGAGCGACGACTGTCGCAGCAAGTAGCAGAAGGCGAACTCGAAGTAGAGAGCGACCGGCTTTCGGAGCGACAAGCGCAACTCGCGGAACGTCGCGAGGCCGTACAAGCCGAGCGAGAACGCCTCGAGGCCCTCTGGACACTCATCGAGGAGCACCGAACGAGTGGCGCGCGACTTGCGGAGAAGCTTGAGAACGACGCCCAGATGAACCTTGACGTGCGCGACTCGATCGATCTGACGGACCCGTCCAGGTCGGCGCTCGACGAATCTTCAACCTGACCACTCTTCCGACTCAGGAATACACCGCGGAGACGGGGTGCACAGCTACGTTTGGGGGGCGCCGATTCACCTATGCTCACGGTGAGACCCGTACGAGAGAGCGCTATGGCTGACGAAACATTCGAAGACAATGACGGTGTGGAATCGATCGACGACCCGGCGACCGACCTTCGTCGTCTGAGGGTTGAACGATCTGCAGTTTCTCTCGACGCAGAAGAGGAATTGCTCTTCACCCGACAGCAGCAACTCGCCAAGCTCCGCGAACAGATCGAACGTACCCAAGCCGACCAGCGATCTGAGCTCACTCGCATCGAAGAGGCCCGCACGCAGCTGAACGATCTCACTTCCGAGATCGAGGACCGTCGCACCACGGTCGACGAGTATCGCTCGAAGCTCGCCGAGGCCGAGAACGTGGTGAACGACCAGCGGCGTGAGATCGAACGCGAATCTGCAGCGGTGAGCCGTGAATTACTCGACGCGCGCTCCGACGCACGCCGCGAGGCGATCAAGGAGGCCGTGAACCTCGAGCAAGCGGAAATCGACACTGTCAAAGCCGATGTCGAAGACCAGCGGAACGCCGTCGAGAACGAGTCTTCCGAGCTTCGGGAGATGCGCAGTGCGCTCGAGGCCGACCGCGCGACTCTGCAGGCACGCGCTGAACAGATCGCGTCGGACTCTCTCGAGATCGAAGCGCTGGAGTCCGAGGTCGAGACCCGCCGGAGCGCTATCGAAGAGGACCACGAGAGGCTCCTCGCCGAGCTCAACTCGGAAAGGCAAACGCTCGAGAACGAGCTGCAGGCGCAAAGAGACAGCCTCGTCGCTCGCCGAGCCGAGGTTGAAGTGGCCGAGCGGTCAGCGGAGAACAAAGAACGAATCGATGCGCTCGGTGTCTTCGAAGCTCAAAGTACAGACGTCGATGAACGGCGGTCCGAACTCGAGACCAGCGCCCACGAACTCCATGACCTCGAGCGAAGCATCGACGTTCGCCGTTCTCAGCTCGAGAGCGAGTCGGCGTTGCTGGACACGCGTAGCGCTGAGCTCGACGCGCGAAGATCCGACTTGCAGCACCTTCAGGCGACGGTCGAAGAAGGCCGTGCGCAGATCGATCACGAGCGCGCAGATCTCGCAGGCTCGTCGCAGGAGCTCGACGAACAACGAGCCGCGTTGGCCGAACAGCGAACGCAACTCAATGATCAGAACGAATTCATTGACCGGCGACAGAACCAACTGATCGAGCGCCGACATCAGCTCGACGAAGAGGGCGACGTACTCGACGAGCGAGCGAAACAACACGATAGGGATCGCATCATTCTCGACGAGAAACTCGAGACGATGGCCCAACCGCAAACCGACGCGGAGCAAGCGGAGAGCCGTGCAGAAACCGAAGCTGGCGAACTCAACGAGTTCCGGGTGGAGATCAACAACACGATCGATAGCCAGCAGCTTGAGTTCGATCGAAAGCAGACCGAAGTTGCGGCAGAGTCTGGGCGTCTCGATGCTCTGCGTGCCGACAACGCCGAAGAGAAGAAACGTCTCGAAGCGGAACGGATTCACCTCGACGAGGTTCGCAAGCGCCTCAATGCTGAAGACCGGTCAATCGAGGACGAGCGGGCACGGATCGCCGAGATGTGGGCGCTGGTCCGTCGTCACCGTGAACGGGCCAGAGAAGTGATCTCGGCACTTGCACCCGAAACGCTCACTGAAGCGCCAGACATCGGCGCCGTCGAGGGCTGAAGAACCGTTCAGCTCAGCCGAGGTTGTGGTCCGCAGAGGTGAACTCACAGGGAAGGCTGACACCCTCGAGGAGCTGCCTGTCTTCGAGGGCCAGTGCCCCTGGATCATCCTTCAGACGCTCGTCAAGCTCCAGAAACTCGGTGAACGACAGTTCTGCAGCCACGGTGTTGAAGGCGCACTGACAGTAGTCGGGGCCATTGTCTGAGTCTTCGTCGGCGAGAGCATCTTCGCAGGCAGCGATGAACTGCTTCTCCGCTCGACCATCCTGATCATCATAGGAGTTCGGGAGACCCTCACTCGTGCATGCGGCTGCGAAAAACGCCAGGCCAAGGGTCAAGAGCAGAAGTCGTCGCGACATAGGCGAATCAATGTATCGGCGAGTCGGCGAGTAGCCGCGCACGGTCAAAGATGCCATCGAGCATCGGCTCAGTAAGCCTGCCAGTGAACGTGTTCTGCTGCGAGACGTGGTAGCTGCACAACAAGGTGAGTCGATCGTCGATCCGTACTTCGACGCCATGTCCAAACTTTGGGCGAGGGCGGATGTCGAAGTGCCTTGCGACTGCGGCTGCACCGATACCGCCCAAAGCAACGAGCACTCGAAGGCCGCTGAGCGCGTCCAACTCCTCGTTCAGAAACGATCGGCAGGTATTCTGTTCTTCGGCGGTGGGTTTGTTGTCCGGAGGCGCACACTTGACCGCTGAGGTGACCCACGCATCGTTGAGGACCAAACCGTCGTCGATCGAGAGCGCCTCGGCCTGGTTGGCTAGGCCAGCGCGATGTAAGCCTGCGTACAACCAGTCTCCGGATCGGTCACCGGTGAACATCCGCCCAGTCCGATTGGCGCCGTGTGCTGCGGGCGCGAGGCCGACGATCGCGATCCGTGCGTTGCGGTCGCCGAAGCCAGGCACCGGTCGTCCCCAGTATTCCTGGTCCGCATAGGACGCTCGCTTCTCGACGGCCACGCGCTCTCGCCACTCAACGAGACGGGGACAACGACGACACGACTCGATCCTGACCTGAAGTTCATCGAGCGCCATCGCTCGCAAGCTACTGCCGGTAGCGTGAAATCCAATGGCGTCAAAGATCCCTCCAAAGCCAACTGTCGTGCTGTTCGTTCGTCATGGACAAACGCCGACGACCGGCAAGAAGTTGCCTGGACGTGCCCCTGGCCTGCACCTGGCCCCAGAGGGAATCGCCCAGGCGCAGGCCGCCGGCGAACGCATCGCTGGCCTGAAGACAGTGCGGGCGGTGTATGCATCACCCCTGGAGCGCACGCGCGAGACAGCCGCGCCGATCGCCAAATCGTGCGGGGTCCGCGTGCGAACACACAAAGGCCTGATCGAAGCAGACTTTGGCGCCTGGACTGGAAAGAACCTCTCGTCGCTTCGCAAGTTGCCCGAATGGCAGAGCGTGCAACGGTATCCGAGCGGCTTCCGATTCCCCAAAGGAGAGTCGTTCTCCGAGATGCAAACACGAATGACCGGAGCCGTGGCCGAACTCGTCGCCAGACACCCGGGCGAGGCCATCGTGGCGGTATCACACGCGGACACGATCAAAGCCGCGATCGCGGATGCCGCAGGCACACCACTGGACCTGTTCCAACGCATCGTGGTTTCACCGTGCTCGATCAGTGTTGTGATGTACACGCCAACAGGGCCTATCGTCTTGAGCGTGAATTCGACTGGTGACGACCTCTCTACGCTGGTGCCGAGCTGACCATGGAGAGCTTCGAAATCGCCAACGTCGATACGTTCACCACCGGTACGGTCGGTCCAAAAGGACAGCGTTCCTTCTACCTCCAAGCGATCGCTGGCAACTCGACCGTGTCGCTCAAACTAGAGAAGCAACAGGTCCTCGCGATGGCGGAACACCTGTCGCAACTGTTGGAGGATCTCCCCGAGATCAGCGCGAATGAGTGGACTTCGGCGCCTGCCCTCGTAGAACCGATCGAGCCGATTTGGGTCATCGGCGCAATGGGAGCAATGTACGACGCGGCGACCGACAACGTGGTGGTCATGGCCGAGGAAGCCACCGAAGATCCAGATACCGACGACGCTGCGGTTGCGACCTTCCGCCTTGGACGCGGCCAGACGCTAGCGTTCATCGAGCGGGCGCACGAAGTCATCGAAGCTGGACGGCCACCGTGCCCCTGGTGTGCCAGGCCGCTCAACCATGGTGAAGACGGTTTCTGCCCCTGCTGGAACTGAGCGGCGTGTCTGACGAGGAGAGCCCGTTCCGATCACGTCCACCCCTGGACACGAAGGATGCTCTGAGCCTGTTGGCCAGGGCCGAGGTCGACGTGCTGGGACGTATGCCGTACAGCTCGAATGCAACGTTCCTCGTCGACCTCCTCGATGAGGGTGAACCCGTCGCGCAAGCGATCTACAAACCCGAGCGAGGCGAGCGCCCACTGTGGGACTTCCCGGGCTCCCTCTACAAGCGAGAAGTTGGTGCATTCTTGCTGTCCGAGCAGCTCGGGTGGGGTCATGTCCCCCCTACGGCGATGATCGACGGCCCCCTCGGCGTGGGCTCTCTACAGCTCTTCATTCCTGCCATATTCGAAGAGCACTACTTCACCTTGCTGGACGACGAGCGGTGGCACGGCGCGTTTCGAGAGATCTGTGCCTTCGACTTAGTGGCGAACAACACGGATCGGAAGGCCGGCCACATTCTGTTGGGCGAAGACGACGAGTTGTGGGCCATCGACAACGGTCTCAGCTTTCACGCAGAGTTCAAGGTCCGCACGGTGGTCTGGGACTTCTCCGGAGATTCGCTCAGTCAAGGGGTCGAAGATGGCCTGACTTCGCTCCTCGACGATGGCCTCTCCCCAGACCTCGCGGCGCTGCTCGATCCGTTCGAACGTGACGCCGTATTGTCGAGGGCGCGGGCCCTTCTTTTGGAACGTCAATACCCGCACGATCCAACCGGGCGTAGATATCCCTGGCCGATGGTCTGAGGACAACACGCAGCACTCCCCCCTCGGAACATGGGGAGTGTGCGCGATTCTGAGTTAACGGTTCTTCAGAGCTTCGATCAGCTTTGGAACGACCTTGTGGACATCGCCCACGATGCCAAGATCGGCGACGCCAAAGATCGGCGCTTCCTCATCCTTGTTGATCGCAATGATGTTCTTCGAACCCTTCATCCCAACGAGATGCTGAGTAGCTCCAGAGATACCAAGCGCCAGGTAGACGTCGGGCTTGACGACCTTGCCTGTCTGGCCGACCTGGGAGCTGTACGGCACCCATCCTGCGTCGACGATTGCGCGTGAGGCACCGGCAGCGCCGCCCATCAGCTTCGCGACCTCTTCGACCATTGCGTACTTGTCGGCGTCACCGAGCCCGCGGCCACCGGAGACAACAAACGCTGCCTCGTCAAGCTTGGGCCCCTCAGACTCCTCGACGAACCGGTCCGTCACCTGGGCAGCTCCGGTAGCGCCCACGTCGGGAACACCGAGAGACGACACGGAGGCTGGTCCGCCACCAGTCTCCTCGGCCACGAACGACTTGGGTCGGACGAGTGCGATTTGGGCCGCGCCACCGGTGAACTTGGTTCGGACGTTGGTCGTGCCACCAAAGACCGGTTCGGTGCCAACGAGCGCATCGCCGTCGACCTCAAGATCCACCACGTTCGTGATTACGGGCGCATCCAGTGCCACCGACAGTCGTGCTGCGACGTCTCGACCGTCATAGGTGGTGCCAGCCAGGACAGCAGCCGGACCTGATCCACTTTCGACCGCCTGCGCAATCGCTGCCGCGACGTGGACACCCTGGAGGCCAGCTCCGAGATCACCAGTGGATTGCACGGTTCCTGCACCGTGGGCTCCTGCCTCAGCTGCCACCGTGTCAGACACATCAGCACCGATCACGACCTGCACGTCGTCGGACAGCGCCCGAGCCTTCGTCAGTATTTCCGTCGTCATTGACGACAGCGCACCATCGACCAACTCTCCGTACACCCAGATAGATGAAATTCCCATGATCAGAGCACCTTCAGTTCTTCGAGGAACGCAATGATGCGCTCGTGGGCGTCGCCCTCATCAACAATCTTTTCGCCAGCCTCGCGGGCTTCAGCGGCTTCGATCTCGACGATTTCCTGACCTCCGCCGGCCCAACCAACCGATGCAGCGTCGATTCCGAGATCCGTGAGCGAGACCTCATCGACGGGCTTGGATTTGGCAGCCATGATCCCCTTGAACGACGGATACCGAGGTTCGACGACGCCGGCCGTGACGGAGACAACGCAGGGTGTCGGGCAGGTGACGGATTCGTATCCGGTCTCGGTTTGACGCTTCACGGAGACGCCGCCATCTCCGACCTCGATGGCCTTGGCGAAAGTGACCGAAGGAAGGCCCAGGACGGCAGCGACCTGCTCGGGGACGGTACCGGTGTAGCCGTCACTGGACTCCGTCGCCGCCAAGATGAGATCTGGTTCCGTGCGACCGATGGCCGCGGCGAGCACCTTTGCGGTGGAGAGTGCGTCGGAACCAGCGAGAGCGTCGTCAGAGACGAGCACAGCGCTGTCAGCACCCATGGCCAATGCGGTGCGAAGTCCAGAGACCTCGTTGTTCGGTGCCATGGACACGAGCGACACACTGCCGCCGCCCGCTTCTTCGACAAGCTGAAGAGCCATCTCCACCCCATACGAATCCGACTCGTCGAGGATCAGCCTTGAGCTCCGGTCGAGAGTCTTCGTTTCGGGATTCAGCGAGCCGGTTTCAGCCGGATCGGGAATCTGTTTCACGCATACAACAACATTCATTGGCCTAGTGTGCCCCTTACTCTTGCGGCGATTGCGCCCCCATCGATCAGAACAATCGACGAAATTTCTACGGTGTGTAATCGTAAGTCGTGCGAACATCCTACCGACGGGTAGTTTCATCCATTCGATTCGAATAGAGCCCTATGAAGATCGTGCTGATCGCTAACGCATCCGCTTCGTCGGTCACAGCGCGCACGCGTGTCGTCATACAAAAGGCGCTCTCCGCGGACCATGACGTCGAGCTGGCCGAGACGGCAAGGCGAGGTCATGCGACTCGAATTGCCAAAGGGGCCGCGGCCGAGGGCGCTGACCTCGTTTGTGTTCTCGGCGGCGACGGAACGCTCAATGAGGCAGCGAACGGAGTGGTCGGCACGAAGACGGCACTCGCGCCGTTGCCGGGTGGGTCGACGAACGTATTTGCCCGCACGCTTGGTCTTCCCGAAGATCCGATCCATGCAACCGCGGTGACGCTCGAGGCCTTGGAGTCACAGTCGATCCGATCGATCGGCCTGGGTTCCGCGAATGGTCGATACTTCCTCTTTCACACGGGTGTTGGCTACGACGCCGCCGTCGTGGAGAAAGTCGAAAAGCGTGGCCAGCTGAAGCGATGGGCCGGACACTCGCTCTTCGCGTTCTCGGCAATCGACACCTGGTTGCGACACTACGACCGCAGCAACCCACATTTCACCGTCGACTTCGGAGACGGCAGCCCAATCGAGGACGGATACTTCACCGTCTGCTTGAACACCGATCCGTACACGTATCTCGGTACCCGCCCCTTTCACATAGCTCCGAATGCGACCCTCGATCGCCCGATGAGTGTGATCACCGTTCGTTCGCTCGG
>CAXMRH010000188.1:0-30226 GCA_964196045.1 uncultured Chthoniobacterales bacterium
AACGGACCCCAGGATCACTACATCGGCATCGACTGGACTAATCCAGACGAATCAGCCACTTCGGAAGCTGCCGTGATCAGCAACATCGAGACCTACCGATTCGGTGGGTGCATCCGCACGGTCATCGAGTTCTCCGACGGCTGGTCGTACGAGGACGGTGGAGCCAGCCGGGTCTCTGCACTGCCGACGGACATCGTGGTCACTCGCGACTCCCCGCCTACGATCGACTTCGGTAGCTCGATCACGGGAGCCGAAGTCGCCGACGCACGCTTCGCTGAACCGTTCGGAATCTCACAGTCGATGTTCGTGTCGATGGGGGTCGATCGGCAGCTCGACGGCCTGATCTACGGACCGACCACCACGATGACTGCGACCTTCAACAACACGAACGGCACGCTGATCATCGACATCGCAGACATCAGACTTCCAGACAACGCCGACCCAGCGCTGCTCGAACGGGTGGGTGCCAAGAAGATCTCCCTCATCGACGAAGCAGGGCTGGTTCTGATGGACATTTCCTCGTCACCGGACCAACGTGAGTGGACGTTCACCGGTCTTGCTCGCCCGTTCGAAGCGAACCTTGGCGTGCGAGTTCGCAGCACCTCCGGCGAGCCGATCGACGTGGACTGGATCGGTGGTGTCGTGGAAGGCCAGCGCTCCGATAACGGCGTGATGACAACGACCTGGACGGAGGCGTGGGGCCAGTTCACCTTCGTGATCACCCTGGCCGACGGGCTCGATGCTCGACAAGTGCTCGTCGAGTTCGACCCGAGCGGCGGGGCCGCAGATGACCCCGAGACCAGCGTCGTCTCACTCGCCGACTTCGTTCGACCAAATTAGCCTTCGGCTTCCTCTGACAGTTCGAGCCATCGTTCCTCAAGGGAGCTGATCTCTTCGACGACAGGTGTCAGCTCGGCGCCGACCCGCACCAGCGCCTCGTGGTCCGAGCCGGCGGCCTCAAGCTCAATTGTGAGCGCAGTCCGCTTCTTGTCGAGGCGTGCCATGTCCTTCTCCACTGCTTTGAGTTCGTGGCGGATCGTGCTCGCCGATCGCCCGGCTCCGCTGTTCTTGGGTTTCGACTTCTTTGGACTCGACGATGTTTGGCGGGTCGAATCGTTCTTCATGGACGCGGCCTGCTGCTTGCGAAGTCGCTCGTACGCCTCGTACCCGCCGGGGAGGCGGCTGACCGTTCCGGTCCCGTCGAACACGACTACATCGTCGACGGTCCGTTCGAGAAACGCCCGGTCGTGGCTGACGACGACCACGGCGCCGGGGTAGTTCTCGAGGAAATCCTCCAGGACGCGAAGCGTGTCGAGATCGAGGTCGTTGGTTGGCTCGTCGAGCAACAGCACATTCGGACGTTTGGCCAACGTGATCAGCAATTGCAGTCGACGTCGTTCGCCACCACTCAGCAATTCGATTGGCGCATATTGCGCGTCGCTGTCGAACCAGAAGCTCTCCATCAACGTAACGTCGTGCCAGTCGGGCTTCGGCGCATCACCGACAACCGCTTGCCAGACGCGCATCGCCGGGTTGAGTTCGATCCCCCTCTGATCGAACAATTCCATCGACACGGTCGACCCAACATGAACTGAACCCGACGTCGGTGATCTGCGACCCGAGATGACATCGAGCAATGTCGACTTGCCGGTGCCATTCGATCCAACGATGCCCAAGCGCTCCCGAGGATCGAGCGACAACTCCACGTCGGCAAACAGTGGTTCATGATCGGGGTACGCAAAGGAGACGCGGTCGAGTTCGACAACGTCATTGCCGAGGCGCGGGGTTCCAAAGTGAAGATCGAGCGAGCCAGTACGTGCTGCCTCTTCTGGGCGAGCCGTGACGATCTCGGTGGCAGAACGAATTCGCGCCTTGGCCTTGCTCGTTCGAGCAGGGGCACCTCGTCTGAGCCACGCAAGCTCGGTTCGAGCGAGATTGGCTCGTACACGTTCTTGCTGCTGCGCCTGTTCTTCGCGCAGGGCCCGGCCCTCCAGGTAGGCGTCGTAGCCACCTTCGTGCACATAGGCGCGGCCACGGTCGAGCTCGAGCACTCGGTTCGTGACGCGATCGAGTACGTGACGATCGTGCGTAACGAGGAGTAGGCCACCCTTGTATGCAGCCAATCGGTTTTCGAGCCATTCGATTGCATCGACGTCGAGATGGTTTGTGGGCTCATCAAGGATGAGGAGATCACTCGGGTGCACGAGCGCCCTCGCAAGCGCGACTCGCTTGCCCTCACCGCCGGAAAGCTGTGCAACCGGGGTCTCACTTCGCCCACCCATTCCCAGCCGATCGAGGACGGCATCGATTTCCCAGGACTCGCCTCCGACTCCTTCGACCGCATCGCGAACCGTCCCTGATCCGAGGTCGGGGTTCTGATCGAGCGATGCAATCCGGACATCTCGGCCTCGTCGAACCGTTCCACCTTCGGGTTCACGCGTCCCGATCAACACGTCGATCAGCGAGGATTTTCCGGTGCCGTTCAACCCAACAAGACCTATTCGTTCACCATCGGAAATCGTGACGGAAACATCGCGAAAGAGATCCCTTCCAGGGCGGAACATCGTGACGTTTGTTGCGTCGATGAGGATCATCTGGGTCCAGTCCAACGGTCAGGCGGCTCCTAAAGCTACCCGGGTGATTCACACCTTTCGGTGTGGCCGGTTACGCTAAATCGCCGTGAGTGACGTATGGCAAGGCCCCGGTTGGTGGTTGGCTTCTGATGGCAAGTGGTATCCCGCTGATGCGGAGCCAGGTGCCGTCTACGAAGGCAGCGTCGAAGAGAACGATGAACCTGCGCCGGTCGAACCGGCTGCTCCACCCGAAGTGACTGCGCCTGTTGTCGCGGAAACCTCCCACGCCAGCTCCGTCGTGGACGAGGCGAGCGCACCCCCACGGGCCAGTGCCCCTTATGTCGAGCCACCCAGCCCCGTACCAAGCAGCGCTGCGCCCATAGAGGAAGCTACTGCGCCGGCACTCACCGAAGACCGGTTCTCGCAGACGCCAGCTCCCGTCATCGAGGAGCCCAAGGTCGGAGGTTGGCAAGCGGTACGGCCCGACGAGACACCGGAGCCAACGACCGCCGCTCCCAGTCCAACCGCACCCCTCACCGACGACGGACAGACCGAAGAAGAGGGATGGACGAGCGCCTACGAAGAGCGCCAATCCTCTGGCGACGTTCTCGATGACGTACCAGCGCCCGCCGGTGATGCTGTCGCAGCCCAGATCCCCGACGTTGCCGCGCCGACCGAGATCCTCCGTCCGCAGGATCTGGGTCTCTCTACTCCACCGACTCCTGCGCCTCCCGCCAGCCCGCCCGCGTCCACCGAGCCGGACCTTGGTGCTCCCGTGGACACCGGCCGTAGTGTCGCCACCCCTCCTCTGGTGTCTCCCCCGGTCGAGGTTCCTCAAGTCGCAGCGCCCGTGCCGGAACAACCAGAAACAGCCGTGCCAGTACCAGACGCTGACGCTGCGATCGAACGGGACGGTGCATGGCGCAAGCCCTTGGCCCCTGACGCTGCACCAATTCGCCCCAACGGGCCACCTGTAGGGGCTCCCGACGTCGTCGATCTCGCGATTCCTGATGAGCCGCCGGAATACATAGCACCCCCCGAGAGCCGAAACTGGGCGCTAGTCGGGGGAATCATCATCGGGGTCCTCGCCATCGCTGGCCTGGCGTGGCTGATCGCTTCCGTGTTCACCGGTGACGACGACACAAACACCGGCAATGTGGCGGATGGTCAAGACGCCACGACCGTGCCCATCGACGCCCCGTCGACCGAGAGCACCGAGCCGGACGAGGGGTCAGACAACAACGTCTCGGTGTTCGCCCTGCGAGCCGGGGACTGCATCGTGGGTGACATCGGCGCCGGTCAGGTCACCAAAGTCACGAAGGTCGACTGCGAGGTGGCGCATCAGTTCGAGGTCTATCGTGAAGCGCTGATCGATACCTCGATCGCGACGTTCAACGAGGAAGCAATCTCCTCCTACGCCGAGGAGGTTTGTCGGACCACGCTCGAGGCCTACATTCCCTCTGACGACGAGCGCGGCCTGAAGTTCAAGTTCCTCCAACCGACAGAAGACTCATGGAATCAACGCGATGAGCCGGATCGGGTCATCACGTGTTTGCTCTTCGATGAGGATGCACCGCTCGTAGGCAGGGCAGGATGACGGCAAAATCGATCGACTTCTATTGGCGGCCGGGATGCCCGTTTTGTATGAATCTCGAACGCAGTCTCGACAAGATGAAGATCCCCCTCAACAAGAAGAACATCTGGGACCGTACCGAACACGCTGCGATGGTTCGTTCGATCGCCAAAGGGAACGAAACAGTGCCTACCGTGGTCGTTGGCGAAGCAAACCTGGTGAACCCGAGCGCAGCCCAGGTCGTGCAGGCGATCTCGAATCAAGCGCCGGAACTTCTTCCCGAGCGTCTCGAAGTCCCGAGCGTCGGCAAGGGCGCTCGCCGTATCAACCGGCTTCTCGGAGGCCGTTAACCGCGTCCTGGCCCCTCGCCTGAGGCGGGGGGTCAATACTTTCGCGCTGGGAGACGAATTTAGTGCTAAATTGAAGAATAGTCACGAAAGGCAACAATGTCCGACGAACTATTCGCCGTTTCCGACACTCGAGAGTGGGCACAAGACGCGCTTTGCCGCGGCCGCCAGGAGTTCTTCTTCGCACCTCCGGGCGAACGGCGAACTCGTCGAGCTAAACGAGAGGCTCTTGCCCGCTCGTACTGCAATAACTGCCTGGCACTCTTCGCTTGTCGAAGCTGGGCCCGAGAGAATCGGGAACACGGATTCTGGGGAGGCGAGGGCGAGGAGCAACGGGCTGCCCTCGGGTATCCTCCACGTAGCCCGTCACGTCGAGCCGTCGCCGAGATGGGTCGCACTATTTCTCGATCGACCGGCAAGACCGACCTCGACAGCGAAGTTCTGGCGGGCTAGATGAGCGAACCCATCTCACTGAACGAAGCTGCAGAGCAGCTCGGCGTCCACTACATGACTGCCTACCGATACGTGAGAACGGGTCGGTTGGCCGCCCACAAAGACGGGGGCCAGTGGCGGGTTGAGACTAAAGACCTCACCGCATTTCTGTCCGAACCGATGGGGGCTATTCCCCGAGGCGAGCTTCTACCGGGCTTGATCGAGGAGCGACTTCTTGCCGGTGACGAGAACGGCACCTACCAACTCATTGAGAACGCCATGGCCTCTGGAGCTGGCCCAGAGGAGGCTTACCTCGACCTCATCGCTCCGGCCATGACCGAAGTCGGCATGCGCTGGTCGCGTGGCGAAGTGTCGATTGCCGATGAACACGTCGCATCTTCCACGGCACTTCGGGTCATCTCTCGTCTCGGCCCACGGGTCTCGAGTCGAGGGCGGACCAAAGGAATCATCGTGTTGGCCACTGTCGCCAATGATTTCCACTATTTGCCGACGGCACTCCTGCGGGACCTTCTTCGGTTTCGAGGATTCGACGTCCAAGATCTCGGTGCAAACACTCCCGCTCAGTCAATCGTCGATCGTGCACGAACGGTGCCCGACCTACTGGCGATAGGCCTCTCTGCCACTCTTCCAGACCAAGAGGAGCTCATCCGTGACACGATCTCCTTGCTGTCACGTGAGGTCGCTGTGCCCGTTGTCGTCGGTGGATCAGCGTTCACGGACGACCAGCACATTCTGAGCCTCGGGGAATGTATGCCCTCGACTTCAGCACACCAGGCACTCGAGATCTTCGACGCGATTCATGCGGAGAGACGCGCGACGTCCCGATAACGTCAGCTTTGATGCCCGAAGGTCACACCATTCACCGCTTGGCGCGCGATCTGAACTCCACGTTGCGACCGGGTCGCATCGCGGCGTCCTCTCCGCAGAACCGATTCGCGGAGGAAGCGTCCCTCCTCGATGGAAGGAAACTCGCGAACGCGGAGGCATGGGGCAAGCACCTCTTCCTCGACTTCGAGGGCGCTCCTCTTGTCCACATCCACTTGGGGCTTATTGGGAAGCTTCGGAGCAAACCTTTCGATGACCCGGTGCAAGGTGAGATCCGTTTGCGTCTCATCGGCGACGAGATCCTGTGGGACCTGACGGGACCGATGATCTGCGCTCTGATCGACCCAGATGATGCAATTGCGGTGACAGCCAAGCTCGGCCCAGATCCACTACGACGGGACCGTTCGGTCGACGTCTTTGTGGATCGCATGCGCAGACGTAAGGTCCCCGTCGCCGCGGCGCTCCTGGACCAGACAGTGATAGCGGGCATCGGCAACGTGTACCGGTCCGAGTTCTGCTACCTCTCTGGAATCGACCCGCGAACACCGACCGCCAGCCTTGACGAGACGCAGCTCCTCGCGTTGTGGGACATGGCCGTTAGCCAGCTCAAACTCGGAGTGCGTTTGAATCGAATCGTGACACGAGTGCCCGATGAAGTCGGCGTCACCGCGGGCAGAATCGGCGACGAAGACAGACTCTACGTTTACAAGCGAGACGGGCTGCCATGCCACCGCTGCGGCGACGAGATCCGTCTGGTAGAGATCGCAAAACGAAAAGCCTGGCTCTGCCCAACATGTCAGCAATGACTAACATCAACGACGCTCGGCAGACCGAGTACGACGCCATTCTCGTCGTGTCCTTCGGCGGGCCCGAGGCACCCGAAGACGTCCTTCCATTTCTAGAGAACGTGACACGCGGCCGAGAGATTCCGAAGGAGCGCCTGGAAGAGGTCGCCACTCAGTACGACATGTTCGAGGGCAAAAGCCCAATCAACGACCACTGTCGAGCCCTGATCGCGGAGCTTGGACCTGCACTCGCGGCTGCAGACATCGATCTGCCGATCTATTGGGGCAATCGAAACTGGGCGCCGATGCTCACCGAGACCGTGCAACGGATGGCCGACGATGGAATCAAACACGCACTCGCGTTCGTCACGTCGTCCACCAGTTCATACTCGGGCTGCAGACAGTACCGAGAAGATATTGAGCGCGCTCGCGCCGCCATTGGCGAAAATGCGCCGATCATTGACAAAATTCGTCAGTACTACGACCACCCCGGATTCATCGAACCGATGATCGACAACACAGCGGCGGCGCTCTCGGTGTTGCCGTCTGACGCGAGGCTGGTGTTCACGGCGCACTCGCTCCCGAACGTCATGGCTGCGACGTCTGACTACGAGGCACAATTGACCGAAGCGTCTCGCCTCGTGGCTGAAGGTGTTGGCCACGCCGACTTCGACCTTGTGTGGCAGTCACGAAGCGGACCGCCCCAGGTGCCTTGGTTGGAACCCGACATCAACGACCACCTCGAGGCGCTCGCAACGGCCGGGACGAAGTCGGTCGTCATGGTTCCGATTGGGTTCATCTCGGACCACATGGAAGTCATGTTCGATCTGGACGTTCAGGCAGCTGCGACGGCCGAACGACTAGGCCTCGAGTTCAACCGCGCCCACACCGTCGGAGCTGACCAGCGATTCGTGTCGGCCATCGTCGAGTTGATCGAAGAGCGTCGGAACGACGGCCTGCAACGGGGGCTCGGAGAGCTCTCGATCCGACCCGACTTCTGCGCAACAGACTGCTGCCCTGCGCCCACGAGGCCAAGCATCCCTGCAAAACGGGGTCCTGCTCGCTAACTTTTGCCCATCTGGGGAAGATGGGCTCACCAATGAACCACGCGCGGATTGCACAACAAGCACTGCACTACCGAAACGCAATGGTTGTCGACTCCTACACCGCCGGCCGCTTCGATCCTGCGGCTCTCGCGAACATCGCCGTCGAATGCGGCGACCCCACTATCGACTCGGCGATTCGTCGGATCGGCACAGCTTGGATTCGTGGCGGCCTCGAGCCAGAAAAACTTGTCGAGACGTGGAGCGGCCCACTCGTCGACAGGATCTTTGCCGAAGACCCGACGCTGCTCGATGCGATCGATGACATCATCCGCACCGTGCACCGCGTGCAGTTCTCTCGGCCGCGGGGCGGGACAGTGTCGAAGCGTCCTCTTCATCGGCCTGGGTTTCCGATCAGCTAGACGTCTGACCGGCTGATCACGGTGTGTGATCCCCGATCGAGCAGGTTCTCCGACAAACTGAGCTGATGCCCCCCGGCCCATCCTCCCCTCACGCAGATCTTCGAACGGCACCGATCAGACGGGCCCGAGGAACGGCGGCAGTCCTCTTCGCAGCCATGATCGCCGCGTCCTGCAGCTCAGAATCAACAACCGATGCCACCACTGGCGATGCGGTTGAGTCTGTCAGCGAGGACGCCGGATCCACCGAGGGGGCCTCGTCCGACAAGGCATCAGTCCTGGCGACCGAGGATGCGGCTGAGGTAGCTCCGACCACGGAAGACCAGCAGACAACGACGGTGCCGACCACGTCGAGCACGATCGTGCTGCCGGACAACATCGGCGGCGAGTCAATCGATGACCCCTACTACCCCGAGGTTGGAAACACGGGCTACGACGTCGTGCACTACGACCTCGACCTCCAGCTAGAAATCAAAGGACGCGACAATCTCGCCGGAGTTGCATCGATCGAGATCGTCACGAACGCCATGTTGGATCAACTCTCGTTCGACCTCGTCACACTGCAGGTGAGTCGCGTGAGCATCGACGGAGCGGATGTCGGACACAGCCAAACAGACACCAAACTCCGCATCACGCCCGCTTCGACCCTGGGCGCGAACACCAGCCATGTGGTCGAGGTCGCCTACGGCGGTGCGCCCGCTGTACTCGCCTCGGAGACACGGATCGGTCCGATTGGCTGGTTCGACATCGGCAGCACCACGAGCGTGGCCATCGGTGAACCGACCGGCGCCCGCACGTGGTTTCCGGTGAACGATCACCCGAGCGACAAGGCCACCTACAGCTTCACGCTGGATGTCCCCGACCAGCTCATCGGGGTCGCGAATGGCGAACTGATCGGAACCGAGGTCGTCGCTGGGCGTCGCCTCACGAGTTGGGACATGCCATTCCCAATGGCGTCGTACCTCGCAACGGTTTCGGTAGGCGACTATGCGCTGATCTCCTCGGATGGAGCGACGGAGACCGGAGTCGAGGTCGAAGACGCAGTACCTCAGCGGCTGACGGAGATCTTCGACGGCGACTTCGATCAGACGGATGAGATGATCGACGTGTTCAGCGAGCTGTTCGGGCCGTATCCCTTCGACGAATACGGCGTTCTCGTGGTCGATGCCGAGTTTGGCTTCGCACTGGAGACTCAAGGACGAAGTTTGTTCAGCGCTGCTTCGGTCGATGGTGACGGGTCGATCGAGCGAATCGTGGCCCATGAGCTTGCGCATCAGTGGTTCGGCAACCACGTGAGTCCGTCCACCTGGCGAGACATCTGGCTCAACGAGGGTTTCGCGAGCTACGCCGAGGAACTCTGGATGGAGTTTGGCCAGGGTGTCTCGGCCAACTCTCTCGAACCCCGGCTCGTCGAGCGCGCCAGCGGAGCCTTGACACCTGCGCCGCGGGACCCTGGGCCCTCCGGCTTGTTCGATCGGAGTGTCTATAGGCGAGGGGCAATCACTCTCTACGCCCTACGACTCCGGGTTGGTGACGGCGAGTTCTTCGACATCCTCCAGGCCTGGCTCGCTCGATTTGGGGGCGGCGTTGCGTCGACGGAGGACTTCATTGCGCTGAGCGAAGAAGTCTCGGGAGATGAACTCGATGGGTTCTTCGATGCATGGCTGAGTGACGGACCGCTACCCGGTCTGCGTTAATTTCTCGATCCCGACGAGCATCATCAGCCCTACCATGACGCCGAGTGCGTTGGCGCTGATGTCCTCTGCCTCGAGCGATCGACTCGTCGTAAGAACTTTCTGCAGAAACTCGATGCCGACAGAGGCGGCGAAGACGCCAACTGCAAGGTCGGAGATGCTTCTGCGGGATCTAAACAGGAGGCCGACGAGGACCATCAGGCCACCCCACCCGAGAAGATGTGCCACCTCGTCAGCTGCCCAAGGAACGTCGCTTCGACTCACGATGTTCGTGTCGAGTCGGTCTTCCACATCGCGGACGACGACTCGCGCTCCATCCGCGGCATCACCGACGACCATGAATCCACGGGTCGAGAGGCTGAGCCAGAGAACCCCAATGATGACGAGCACTGTCCCGATGACGCCGAGCGCTCCAACAAAACGTCCTCGAGGTGTTCGCGCCATCGGGCCAAGGTACAACGGTGTTCGGGCGTGGTCGGTTCAGCCGTATGTCACAGTTGTTTCCACTCTCGCGACGTGCAGATCGAATCGGTAGAGACCCGGATCGTCGAGCTCCCCCTGCCGCGCCCGGTCGGCACGGCCCTGCACCAGATGCACAACGTCGGCTGCGTCCTCGTCACGATCAGGACGGACGAAGGGCTCATAGGTGAAGGGTTCGGCTTCGCGTTGAACGGGGACCGGATTCGAGCGTTCGAGGAAACGATCTGCGGTCTTTCGCCCGACGTCGTCGGTAACTCGGCGCACTGTCGTCGATCGACGTTGCGTCGTGGGACATCATCGGGAAATCCGTGAACCTGCCCCTGGCCAAGCTGTTCGGTGGCATGAGCGACCGCGTGGACACCTACGCCAGTAGCGGTCTATGGCTCTCTGATCCGATCGAGCATCTGGTCGGCGAGGTCCGCAGAGCGCTCGACACCTCGATCGCCTCAGGCGAGACGTCATACACCAGGTTCGGTATGCAGGCGATCCTCGATGCACGAGCGGTCGATGTATTGATGCCGGACCTTCAGCGCATCGGTGGCTTCTCGGGAATGCGCAGATCCTGTGCGTTGGCCTCCACGCACAACATCGGAGTATCACCGCACTTCATTCACCGAATACAGCCTGTCGATCGCCGGGAGCACCCCGAACTGCATCTCGATAGAGCACATCGACTGGTTTCGACCGCTGTTCAACGAACCGCTCGAACTCGACGGCGGTCAGCTGGTGATCCCCGATCGACCGGGCACCGGCTTCACATTTCGACCATGAACGTGCCGATTTGGCAGGGCTTTCCTGCCGACAGCGGACGCGGGGTGATCTCCCCATTTCGGCTTGCCAGCATCCGTATCAGAATGGACACCTACCGAGTGCTAACAACCTCTTACTCAATTCCGAAGGGAAAGAGGAATGATTCGAACGACTCAACCGTTGTTGTTAGTACCTACCTGAACAGCGGTTCGGGACCCAGGCGGGAAAGGAACAAAATCCCATGAATGACAACACTGATCTAACGAACGAGCGAGTCGACAACCTCGCAGCGCTCATCACAGTTAGCGCCGAGCAACTCAAAGACCGCCTCGCAATCGACGAGGCCCTCCAAGCCGGAAAACACCGCACAGGCGAGCTGATCTCGCTGGTGTTCGGCTCCGACGTCCCATCGGTCGAGAACTACCTCGCCGCTCACAGCCACGAACTCCAGGCCGCATAACTCGTCCAGCGAAATTCCCTCCATAACTACGGCGTCCGGGTTCCCCTCCCCCGGACGCCGAATGACACAGACCGGGTCTGATTCCCCCATCGGATCCGGTCTTGGTCGTTTTCGGACAAACCAAAGCTGTCGTTGAATCGATGCACCCCAGATGACACCGATGTAGTGCTTCATCCCGCTACCGTCAGACGGTGCGTGTGCGTGCGCCACCAAGCGTGGAGTACCATGCGAACACGTGTTCGTAAGACCTCTGGGAACGAAGCTCGCAGGAACCCGCAGGGTTCCCCGTGACCACGTCGTTTGACGGGGGTCGTCGTCGGGCGGAAGTCCCGACATGTATTTGGAGAAAACATGGCCGACCAACCGGGTTTGTTCAGCGACAACTTCGCCGCAGAAGTCATCGAGACACCTGTCGCCGACGAGATGAGCGAGAGCTTTCTTGCCTACTCGCTCTCGGTGATCACGGCGCGCGCAATCCCTGATGTTCGAGATGGTTTGAAGCCGGTACAGCGACGGATTCTCTTCTCGATGCTTCAACAGGGCATCCGCCCTGACGCCGACTTCCGCAAGTGTGCTGGCGTGGTCGGCGACACGATGGGCAAGTACCACCCACACGGAGACTCGGCGATCTACGAAACACTCGTGCGCATGGGCCAGGACTTCGCACGCGGACTCACCTTCATCACGCCACAAGGAAACTTCGGCACACTCGATGATCCACCCGCCGCCTATCGATACACCGAGTGCAAGCTGTCCCCCGCCGCCATGGACATGGTCAGCGAGATCGACGAAGAGACCGTCGACTTCTCCTCCACCTTTGACGGACTCCGCGACGAGCCAACCGTGCTCCCGGCCCTCATCCCGAACCTGTTGGTGAACGGCACGACCGGAATCGCGGTTGGGATGGCGACGAACATGCCGACCCACAACCTTCGTGAGGTCTACGCAGCGATTGAGCTCGTCATGAAGAAGCGGCGCCCGAAGCCCACGGTCGATGAGCTCATGGAGGTCCTCCCGGGACCTGACTTCCCTAGCGGCGGCATCCTGGTCGACGACGGCCTCCGAGACGCCTACGAGACGGGGCGCGGCACCGTTCGGATGCGGGCGAAGGCCGAGACGATCAAGCTCACTCGAAGCCGCGAAGCGCTGGTCATCACCGAGCTGCCGTACATGGTCGGGCCAGAGAAGGTGATCACGAAGATCAACGAGCTGGCATCGGTCGGCAAACTGCCCGGCGTCGACGAACGCGAGGGCGCGAAGAACCTCTCCGACAAGACTTCGGGTCTTCGCATTCAGATCGATCTCCGCCCTGGGGCGAGTGCCAAGGCCGTCCTCGCGAGCCTGTACCGAATGACTCCTCTCGAGGAGACGTTTGGCATCAACAATGTGGTGCTCGTCGATGGGGTTCCGACAACCCTTGGCCTGTGGGACTTGTGCAACTACTACGTTTCACATCGGCTCGAGGTCATCGTGCGCCGCACGGAGTTCCGACTCACGAAGTGGGAGGCTCGTCTCCACATCGTTGCCGGGATGCTCATCGCACTCGACAACATCGACCGGGTCATCAACATCATTCGCGCAAGCCAAGACGGCCCCGAAGCCGAAGCCCAGCTCATGGCCGAACTCGACTTGAGCCAGATCCAGGCAAAACACATTCTCGATATGCCACTCCGCCGGCTCACTGCACTCGAAGTTCAAAAGCTCGAGTCCGAGGCAAACGATCTCGAAGAGAAGATCCTCGATTCACAGAAGCTGCTCGCCTCCGAGCAGCGTCAGCGCACCGTGGTTCTCAACGAGCTGGCCGAGGCGGTGGACAAATATGGCGTCGACCGCCGCACGGTCATCACGTCGGAGGACGAATTCGCATCGATCGACCTGGCGAGCTTCGAGAGCGGGGGCGATGACGAGATCCCCGACACACCATGCGTGGTCACCCTCTCGACGAGCGGACTCGTTGGCCGAGCCCCGACAGAGGGCGCCAAGCGGGCTACGCCTGGGCGACATGACGTCCTCGTGGCCTCGCGGATTGGATCGACCCGCGCCCCCGTGTTCGCGGTGACGAACGAAGGGCGCGCTCGAATGGCGCTGGGATTGGAGTTGAACGAGATCGGCGGTCGCTCGCGCGGCACCGAGACTCGCAAGGCGTTCGGAACAAACAAGGGCGAAGAGGTCCTCACGATCGTCACGCCGACAACCGAGACCACCGAGAACCTCGTGTTGGTCACCGAGAACGGGGTCGCAAAGCAGCTCTCCGCTGACGAAGTGGCTGGCACTCGTCCCGGGCAAACACTGATAAATCTGAAGCCGCAAGACACGCTGGTCTCAGCGTTCACGGCTCCCCCCGGCGCAGATATCGTCATCGTCGCCAGCGACGGACAAACCCTCCGGGCCCCGGTGGACTCGATCAGCGTCCAAGGGCGCAACGCGGCCGGTGTCGCTGGCATGAAACTGCGCAGCGGGGCAAAGGTCATCGCCGCAGGTGTGATCATCGGTGACGAACCGATCCTCACCGTCACGGACACAGGAACCGCCAAGCTCACGCCGTCAGATGAGTTCGAGACGAAGGGCAGGGGCGGCGCCGGCGTACGAGTCACGCGATTCACCAATGAGCGAGCCCTCACCTACGCGTACATTGGCGCAACGGACGGGTTCCTTGCTGTTGTGGGATCGGACGACGACAAATCCAAGCCGAATCCCGATCCCGTTCTCCTCATCCTCGAACCCACAAAACGGGACCTCGTGAGCACTGCGACCGATCAGCCGATCCTGACGGTCGGCGCCCCTCGCTGGTAGCTACTACTCGTCGACACTTCCGGTCGACATCCCGCCGCTCGCTTCGCTCGCTAACCGAGTCTCTCGCCTCACGGCTCGAAACATCGACACCACACAACCGACATGGTCGCTCCGCTAGCTCGGCTCTCCGGCGTAACCTTTGAAAGACCAATGGCGAATACCACTACGAACTCACCTACAACTGGATATACCGCTGCTTCGATCGAGACGCTGGAAGGCCTTGACGCCGTGCGAAAGCGCCCGGGGATGTACATCGGTGGCACTGGTTCAGCCGGGCTGATGCACCTAGTGTGGGAGCTCATCGACAATGCCGTCGACGAAGCCGCAGCGGGTGAAGCAAACAAGGTCTTCGTCACCTTCAATCGAGATGGCTCGGTCGAGGTCGCAGACAATGGCCGCGGCATTCCGATTGGCAAACACCCGAAGCGCAAGGTCTCGGCCTTGGAGGTTGTACTCACCGAACTCCACGCTGGCGGAAAGTTCGGTGGCGGCGCCTATGCATCATCAGGCGGCCTCCATGGCGTCGGCGCATCGGTGGTCAACGCGCTCTCGGTGCGGCTCAAGGTAGAAGTCGACCGGGAAGGCCACACCTGGGCACTCGACTTCAACGAGCGGGTGCCTGGCCACTTCAACGGCTCTTCATTCAAGAAATCGCACGAATTGAGGAAGATCGCGCGAACCAAGAAGACTGGCTCACGCCTCAGGTTCTGGCCTGATGAGGACATCTTCGACCCTGAAGCGAGCATCGAGTGGGACGAGGTGGTTCGTCGGGTGAAGCTGTCCTGCTTCTTGGTACCTGGCCTTCGAATCACGATCGAAGACAAACGAACTGGTTCCCGACGAGAGCCCATCGAGTTCCTGTCGCGCGGGGGTCTCAAAGATCTCATCAATGACATGGCGGGCGAAACCGCCACGATCACCGACGTGATTGCTCTGTCGGGTATCGACACGTTCGAGGAGAAAGTTCCCGTCAACGGAAAGATGACGATGGTGCAACGAGAATGCACCGTCGACGTCGCTTTGCGATGGGCCGACGGCTTCGATTCGAGCATCATCACCTTCGTGAACACGATCCCGACAGCCGAGGGTGGCACACACCTGGCTGGGTTCGAGAAGTCGATGAACCGGGCGGTCAATGATGTCTTGTTGAAGGACATGCGCAAGCTTGCGAAGCTTGCGAAGTCGAACAAGCACAAGGCGATCAAAGATGACGTGCAAGAGGGCCTGATCGCCGTCTGCAAGGTCACGTTCCCCGAGCCTCAGTTTCGGGGTCAAACCAAACAAGAACTCGGAACTCCGGGCGTCGAGAAGATCGTTTACGACGTCGTCAAGCAAGGCATGACCGACTGGTTCAATGGCGTTGGTTCCAAGAAAACACACGTCAATGGTGTGCGAGACAAAATCGCAACGGCGATCATCAATCGGGTCAGCACCAAACAAGCGCTCGATAACAAACGCAAACTCACAAGCCTTGGCAGTACGGGTATGCCCGGGAAACTCGCCGACTGTCGAACTCATGGGCCTGACTCGGAGATCCTGATCGTGGAGGGTGACTCGGCCGCCGGTCCCGCCAAGCAGGGGCGCAACGCGGAGTACATGGCGGTGCTCCCGCTTCGAGGCAAAGTCGTCAACGCTGGCAAGGCCACTCTGAAACAGGTTCTCGACAACACCGAAGCCCAGGCGCTGTTCACCGCCATCGGTGGCGGGTCGGGTAAGGATTTCGACCTCTCGCAAACCCGATACGGGCGAGTGATCATCCTGTGCGACGCAGATGTGGACGGCAGCCACATTCGCTGTCTCGTGCTCACGCTGCTCTATAAATACATGCGGCCGCTCATCGAAGCGGGCCGAGTCTTTGCGGCGCAACCTCCGCTGTTCAGCACGAAGGTCGGCGGCGAAACCTACCGGGCCTTCTCCGAGGAAGACCGCGATCGGATCACCGCCGAACTCGCCTCGGGAAACCGCAAGGCCGAGAACATCAAATGGCAACGCTTCAAGGGACTTGGCGAAATGAACGTCGACGAGCTCGAGCACGCTGCACTCAACCCCGAGACCCGCATTCTGCGTCGCCTCACGCTCGAGGATGCCGAGAGTGAGCGCCGCCGTGCCGAGACCATGTTCGATGTGCTGATGGGATCCGATGTCAGCGTGCGCCGCGACTACATCATCAAGAATTCCGACGAGTTCGACGCCGCCGCCCTAGATGTGTGAGATTCGCCCGTTGGGGTAGGTTTCTCGCATGGCTATTCGATCGGTGAGCGACATGATGGCGGCGGCCCGCGAGGAGATCGACAACCTCTCCCCTGCCGAGGCGCAACGCCGCGTCGAAGAAGAGGGCGCCGTCATCGTCGACATTCGCGACGTCCGCGAGCTTCAGAAGGCGGGCGTGATCCCCGATGCGATGCACGCGCCGCGCGGCATGCTCGAGTTCTGGATCGACCCAGCGTCGCCGTATCACAAGCCCGAATTCGCCGAGGACCGAGAGTTCATCTTCCATTGAGCGGCCGGTGCGCGGTCAAGTTTGACCACAAAGATGCTCCAAGACATGGGCATGGAGAAGGTCTCCCACATCGACTCGGGCTTCAACGGGTGGAAGGACGCAGGCCTCCCGATCGTCGACTATGAGACGTGGAAGGCCGAGTAACAGGTGCAGTAGCGCCCACCGTGCCTTCGATCGCTGTCATACCCGGCTGCTAGAACTACGGCTATGACATTTGGCGATCTCGACACAACCGAGATGTTGTACGACGCTGCGGGCGAGCGCCCGCATGACGCTGCCGATACCCGCAGCGATGATCAGCTCGCCGCGACACCGAGCGGCCCGCCGCCCTATCTCTCACCATCGAGTGCGAGCACATTCCGCTCCTGCGCCCGTCGATGGAAATTTCGCTACATCGATCGTCTCCCAGATCCTGCCGGCGAGGCAGCCCTGGCAGGGACGTTTGCGCACCGCGTGCTTGAGGAGCTCATGGAGCAGCCCGCGCCCGAACGCACCGCAGATCGCGCCCGTGAGATCGCGCGGTCGGTGTGGCCCGAGACCGAGGCAGACCCGGACTTCGTGGCCCTTGGCCTCGACGGCACAGAACAACGTCGCTTTCGGTGGCTCGGGTGGACGGCGATCAAGGGGTTGTGGCAGCTCGAAGATCCGACGAGCATCACCGTTGTTGCCACCGAACAAAAGGTCGACACGGTGGTCGGCGACGTCCCCTTCAGAGGCATCGTCGACCGCCTCGAGCGTGACGGAAACGAGCCTGCGGCAGGTCTCCTCGTAAGCGACTACAAATCGGGTCGGGCCCCATCCAAACGATTTCAACAAGCACGCCTCGACCAAGTGTTGCTCTACGCCGCCGCGGTCGAGGCTTCGAGTGGCGAACGCCCAAAAGCCGCCCGACTGCTCTACCTCGGCCAATGTGTCATCGAGACCGAAGTGACACCCGAACTGCTCGATGCCTCCATCTCCGCACTCGGCGAGACGTGGGTGTCGTTGAACCAGGCAGTGGCGACGTCGGAGTTCGCTGCAGCTCCCGGGCCCCTGTGCGGCTGGTGCCCCTACGCAGCCGGATGCCCCGAAGGACTGACCGAGCTTGAGCTTCGCCAGTCCTCCGGACGAATTCGCTCCTCTGCACCCTCGCTCCGGTTCCTCGCACCCATTTCCTGACTCGGGAGACATGCCCGCTACGCACCGCAGCAATATGGCTCGATATCATCACAGTTATGTCCTCTCCTGAGCGGGTTTCTGCGCCAACGCGCACCGGCCTTCTCGCGGGCGGACCGCCGCCGTCGCTGACGCGCCGTTCCACCCCACAGGTAGACCACCTGTTTCTGACGCTTGTCGAAGCGGCCTTCGACCTCATCGATGAACTCGGAACCATCTCGTTGAGCGCGTATCTACATGTGCCTCACGATGACCAGCCCATTTTGTTCACCCGGGCACCAGTACTCGAAACGTTGTCTCCAACGGAGAACTTTCGGCTGATGCACACAATCACGATGCTCTCGAATGGGCGCAAACCCGTGGCGGCATTCCGACACGGAGCCCTCAGCGGGCACTACGTCCGAACGACAGGCACACATTCCGATGGCCTGTTCGTGTTCGGCGAGATCCAAGCTCCTGACACGGCGAAACGTATAACGGCGGTGTCGCGCGCCTTTGCTCGCGTGTTGCACCAGTTCCACCTGGACGACGGTGATACTCCGCTCGACCCACCGCTTCTCACCGTGGACCAGCACGAGACATGTTCGCGGGTGAACGTGACCGTTGAGAGTTGTGGCGAACCTCTCGAAGGAAGCGCATCAGCGTTCTCACCCGAGGATGCCGTGGCGAAGGCGGTCATCGCAGCTGTTGCCCCGGGTCATGAATTCGAGGAGGTGCGCACGATCGATGTCGGCGTTCGCTCCGCGGTTCTCGTCGTGACACACGACCCGGCGGGCGCTCTTCGTCTCGGCTTGGCGATCTCGGAGGGTGACGTGCTGCAAACAACGGCCGTCGCGACCCTTCGCGCTCTGGTCGATCAGCGGTCCAGCGATATGTCGGCTACTGACTGATCGAGACCCCACACGGCCAATGCGGCCCGTGGAAGCAGCCAACTTGCTGCGGCACCAACGGCTCCATCCTCGTCGAGGACGCCCGTCACCTCCCATGCGTACAACATCTGCTCGAACGTCCAGGAGACCCGTGCTGCGTCCGCCTTCGGAATCGTGGTGGTGACCTCCGGGGTGCGATTGATCAGCGTGACGAGCGCGTGGCCGTCGACGACAGTACCGACTGCAGATCGACTCAGCCCGAGTATTACGCCGACCCAATCAGCTGGCTCCAGATCGACGAGTGCGGCGAACTGCGGATCGGTGTGTGCAGTCAGATCTACTGGCGCGAGATAGACGCCGACGAGCCTGGCGAACACAGGGATCGTGACTTCCGTGGTCGCTGCAAGACCGGCAACTTCGAAAAGTGTGATGGCATCGGGATCGCCCGTTCGGACCCGAGAGACAAAGGCATCGAGAGCATCGTCGACGGCTGGCGTTCGTTCCACTGAGAACAGAGAGCGCAGCGCCGAGGCAACAACGTCGGCCGCATAGTGATCGTCCTCGATGTTTCGCGGCGGGACCACTCGCTCGATTCTTCCGATCGACCCCGACGAGGGGCTGAGTCCGAGTCGTTGGACGAGCATGGGCAGCGTGGCCTCGCCTGCATTTGACAGCTGACCGATCGACCGATCGAGGCTGTCGCGAATGGCCTCTTTGGCGTCTGCAGCGTCGGCAATCCTCACGTGAAGTCCGTGCGTTTCGTCTTCCATTGCGGCAGCCGCCAGGCCCTCAGGTCCGACCGTAATCCCAATCAGCTCGCCATCCGCGACCGTTGCCGACAGATCGTGACGATCGCCGCTCGGCGCTTCGTACTCGAGAATCCAACCGACCTCATTCGGCTTCGTCTCCTGAACAAGTTGCACAACGCGCCGAAGTTCATATCGCCCAACATCACCAACCCAGTCCGCACCGCTCGTCGGCGGGTCGCCACCTTCCATCCAGTCGAGCAACGACGCGGCGAGAGCCGAGCCATCGACGATTCGCGTTCCGAGCTGACCATGCTCACCGCCAAGTGAGAGCCACTCGGCAACAGCTCCCGAGGCCCATGCTTCAGCGACGGCAGCGGAGTCAACCATTTCGAGGATGTGTGCCGACGCAATTAGCTCATCGACATAACGATCTCGAACACTGTCGGCGGAAGTCATGGCGAGGGACGAGGCTAGCGTGTCGGTCATGCCAGAGCTGCCAGAAGTCGAGACGATCCGACGCCAGCTCGAACCGCTCCTTCGCGGCGCGGAGATCACCGACGCAACGGCGCATTGGAGTGAGAAGTTCTCTCCTGCGATGGACGCGATCGGCACATCCATCGAAGGCGTGGAACGGCGAGGGAAGTACCTGCTCTTCGTCCTCGACGACGGCAACGAACTCGTTGCCCACCTCGGAATGACTGGCTCTTTTCAGGTCGTCGAGCGCCAAGCCGGTGCGGTTCCAGATCTCGACCAACACGGGCCACACACCAGAGCGGTCTGGGCCCTGGCCGACGGACGGCATCTGGTCTTTCGAGATACCCGACGATTCGGGCGTCTACGAGTAGTGCTCGGTGGCGACTACTCCGACATTCCGACGTTGCACCACATGGGCCCTGAGCCGCTGAGCGACGCCTTCACAGGAGCTTCGTTGCACCGAGCGATCAAAGAAAGCTCACGGGCGATCAAGACCCAGCTACTCAGTCAGCGGCCGGTTTCCGGTGTTGGAAACATCTATGCCGATGAGGCGCTGTTTCTGGCCCGTATCGATCCACGAGCCAGACGGGTAGGCCGGGAGCGGTGCGAAGACCTGGCCGAACAAATCAAGGTGGTGTTACGCACCGGCATCGAGAATGGCGGCACAACACTTCGCGATTACGTGGACGCCGAGGGCGGTGCTGGGGAAAATCAACATGCTCTTTTGGCCTACGGGCGGGCAGGAGAACCGTGCGTTCGGTGCGGTGAGATTCTGTCGTCGATCGTGCTCGACGCACGAACGACAACGTTCTGCCGGACGTGTCAGCGGCGTTGAATACCTGCCCCCGCGCCGGGCTACTATGACCACGTCATGGCCACCGCAACCACTTCCTTCGAGCGGCTGGGGACCTTCCCACCCGTCACGGGAGCGGACTGGCGAAACATGTTCTACGGCACGGCCACGCCGATCAATACCGACGCGTCCCAGATGGTGTATGACATCTGCTGGTTCCTGGTCAAAGACACAACAGCGGCCACCAACCTGACCGTGGTCACGTTCCGTGTTGCCATCAGTCGATTGCACGAGCTCCCCATCCCCGCGGCGTACACCGAGTGGCTCGCGTCAATCGCAAGCAATGAGTGCCACCGGTACCTGGAGGAGTCGCCGACGAGACGACTGAGCTCAGCCCTTCTCGCTACTGGATCCGACCGTGAGGCGTTCTTTCTCGCAGACACGCTCGCCGAGATGCGCGCCGACCACAAGCTGGCCATCCTGCTGCGTTACCGCTACAACACGCCTCCCCAGTACCTCACGCTTGCACTGGACATGCGTCCCAGGAAGGTCGGCAGGCTCTTCGTGACAGCACGGGAGAACTTCAACGCCAACAGCTCCAGCCCCCCTTCAGCGTTGGCAACTGCAACTCCGCCTCGAGCTAGTTCCCTCCCCCAGGTCGTCGAACCATACGGAAAGAGGCAGCTTCGACGCAGCGTGCTCGGGTATGAGTGGCTCGACTCCGGCTTCCCGATCATCCCTGAACGAGACGAGCTGCGCGCAAAGTGGGTCACAGCGATCCTCACGGCTCTGATCTTGCTAACGATTGCCATCGTGATCACCCGGCCGTGGTCGGCGGAACGGCCAACCCTCATCGATCAAAACCGGGCTGCAGTGCAGACCATCGATGGCTGACCGGGTGGGAAGAAGTCAGTGGTTCGTTGCGATGCTCCTCGTCGGATCGATCTTCGCTGCTTCGACTGGCGCCGCACAAGCGCAACCCGGGGTCACGAACGACGAGACCGAGCTCCTCTCACGCGAGACAGCACTCACCGAGCAGATCGGAAGCACCCTGCAGACGATCGACGAGCTCGACGTGGAACGGTCGCAGGTCCTCGTCGATATCGACTCGACGACAGCTGCGATCGAGGGCTCAGCTGATGCGCTCGAACAACTGGCGCTCGACCGACGAGAACCCGCCCAGGTTCGGCTCACTATCGCTCTCGAACGATTCGTCAACGGCGAGCCAGCTCAGGTGGCCTTCACCCGCGAGCTTCGCGCTCTCGAGCACGACAGCAGCCCGTTTCAGCAACAAGAGGTGTTGGACTCGATACTCGAGTCCGCCGAGGCCGAAATCGACCGAATCGACTCGGACATTGGCTCGTTGGCCAACTCGGTTCCCGAACTCCGGCTCTCGCGCCAGACTCTCGTGAACGACGTCATCACCATCGATTCTGCACTGCTCGAGCTCCGAGACCTGCTGGACAACGCCCAAGCCGAACTTCAAGAGGTCACCGAGTCGCTCGCCTGGTACCTAAACGCTGGGTCGCGTTCGGTGCTCACGGGCCGCGCGAATCCGAACGGCAATGACCGGCCCGCTCTCGTCGTCAAAATCGACAATGTCCCGCGGGCACGGCCGCAGGCTGGCATCAACGATGCCGACGTGGTCTATGTGGAGCTAGTGGAAGGTGGAGTGACCCGTTACGCCGTGGTGTTCCACTCCGAAGACGTGGCGACCGTGGGGCCGGTCCGATCCATGCGAACCACCGACATCAACCTTCTTCGTCCGCTCAACGAGCCCCTGTTCGCGAACTCAGGCGGCAACAGCCGCACCACTCGCGCCGTCAACGACTCGCCGCTCGTGAACATCGGACATGCAACTGGCGCCGGAGGTGCGTACTACCGCAACAGCTCCCGCCCAGCGCCGCACAATCTCTTCAGCTCGACCACGGCTCTTCGCCGCGCTGCCGGCGCTGCGGGAAGTGCGCCTCCCCAACTGTTCGCCATTCGACGCCCAAGTACCGAGCTCCCGAACGAGGCATCCGAGGCAGCTGGCGTCCGGGTGCAGTATAAAAACACCGCGGTCATCTATGACTGGAACGGCACCGGCTGGTCGCGTTCACAGGACGGTGCCGCCACCGTCGACACCGCAGGCGTCCGGACCGCCCCAGAGACCGTGGTCGTGCAGTTCACCTCGTATGGAGTCAGCCCTGCTGATCGCAACTCTCCCGAAGCAAACACCGTCGGAAACGGCAAGGTGTGGGTATTCACCGAAGGTGCGATGATCCGAGGGAGTTGGTCGAAGCCGAACTCGAGCAGCGTGACGCTCTATCGAGACTCCGATGGCAACGAAATACAGCTTCTTCCCGGGCGCGTCTGGGTCGAACTCCCAAAGCCGGGCGATGCGGCTCTCCGCTGACAACACAGCGTTAGCCTGACCTGATGGCTCGACTTCCCTATCGATGCTCTCCAACCAACGAAGTGATCCACGCAGGACTCGATGCGTTGCGCATCGAGCTCGATGTCCCAGAGTCGTTTCCTGAAGACGTTCTCGCCGAGGCACGAGAAAGCGCGGCCTCTGGACCGAGGATTCCACCAGGTAGCGCTAGCACGGTTGTCGTCGATCGAACGAGCCTCGAGTTCGTGACGATCGACCCACCAGGCTCGATGGACCTCGACCAGGCTGTCCACGCTGAACAAATCGGCTCTGGGTGGCGCGTACATTACGCGATCGCGGACGTCGCAGCGTGGGTCCAACCAGGTGGTTCAGTCGACAACGAATCGCAGGCCCGTGGACTCACGATGTACAGCCCCGATAGTAGGGCGGCGTTACACCCCACTCCCCTCAGCGAGGACGCCGCAAGCCTCCTTCCCGGTGTCGACCGGCAATCGCTTCTGTGGACGATCGACCTCGGTGACGACGGCACGATCACGGACGCACACCTGGAGCGGGCCACCGTACGCTCGAGAGCCAAGTTGTCGTATCGCGCGGCCGCCGAGCTGATCGATCGAGACGAATCTCCGGTTCTTCGAGCGGTGAAGGAGATCGGCCTTCGACGAGAAGCACTCGAGATCGTACGTGGTGCGGTATCGCTGCGCCTCGCAAGCCAAGAAGTTGTGTCGACACCAACGGGCTTTGAGCTCGAATACGACGAATCACTTCCCATCGAGGGGTGGAACGCCCAGATCAGCTTGCTGACCGGAATCGCTGCCGCGTCGATCATGATCGACGGTGGCGTGGGCCTGCTCCGAACCCTTCCCCGTCCAGACGACCGCACCTTGCGCGACCTGCGACGGACAGCGAAAGCTCTCGACATCGACTGGCCGAAGTCCAAGAGCTACGCCGACGCTGTTCGCAGTCTCGACCCGAATGAACCTCGTGAGGCGGCGCTGATCGCCCAGTCGGCACGTGGGCTGAGGGGAGCCGGGTACGAGGCCTTTGACGGCGAGTTGCCCGAGCAAACTGAACACTCCGCAATATCCGCTGACTACGCACACGTGACAGCTCCGCTGCGTCGCCTCGGCGACCGATACTCCAACGAGTGTGTGCTCGCTGCCATCGAGGGGCAGCGGCCTCCTGAGTGGGTGCTTGAGACCCTGCCAGAGCTTCCCAAGCTCCTTGGTCGCGCTCGGAATCGCGAAGGCTCACTCGAGCGCGCCGTACTGGACCTTGTGGAGGCAGCGCTTCTCGTCGACAAGGTCGGCCAGAGCTTCGAGGGCCTCGTGACCAACGTCGACGATTCGAAGAACCGCGTTCGAGTTCAGCTCAGCGATCCCGCCGTCGTCGCGTATGCCGAGGGCCGTGCGGAATTGGGCGACGAGGTCATCGTGCGTCTCGACGACGTGGATGTCGGTCGTCGGATGGTCAAATTTTCGCTCAGCTAGACACGGTGTCGTTCAGCGGACGACTTCAGCTGGCTTCGGTGCGTAGAGCTCGGCCGCCGTCGTGCCGTCACTTGCCACAGTGAGTAATTCGTGGCCGGAGTCAGTCACGACCAGCGTGTGCTCGAATTGGGCGCTCCGACGACCGTCTTGGGTAAGCGCAGTCCATTCGTCATCCCAGAGGTACAACGCCGGGTCGCCGAGTGTCAGCATCGGCTCGACCGTGAATGTCATGCCCGTCGTGAGCTCCGTGCGAGCACGAGGGTCGTAGTAGTGCGGAATCTGCAGATTCGAGTGGAATTCGGTGCCGACCCCGTGCCCAATGAACTCACGAACGACGCCGAGGTTTTGTTGACGGGCGTGGCGTTCGATCGCCCGGCCGATGTCGTTCACCTTGGATCCGTTTCGGACGGTCTTGATGCCCTCCATCATTGATACGTACGTCTCGGCAACGAGGTGGCGGGAGAACTCGTCGACGTCACCTACTAAGAACGTGCACGAGTTGTCGCCGTGCACACCGTCGATGAACACCGTGACATCGATGTTGATGATGTCGCCGTCGACGAGTTGTCGCGTGTCGGGGATGCCGTGGCAGATGACCTCGTTGACGGAGGTACACACCGACTTGCGATAGCCCCGATAGTTCAGCGGCGACGGGTAGGCGCCTCGACGAATCGTCTCGTTGTGGACAATTTCGTCGATCTTGTCGGTGGTGATGCCCGGTTCGACGAACGAACCGGCATGGATGAGGACCTCGGCGGCCATCGCGCCCGCTTTACGCATCGCATCGAGCTCCGCTGGCGTGCGATCCAAGGAGGACACCGATGGGCCGGGCTCACCCGAGTCCGCATAGGGCGGTTTCACGATGGTGGACGGAACCGTGCGGCTCAGGCCGATGATTCCAGGGCGAACAGGGGGTTCCGAAGCTGACGCCTGCACGACATTCTTCTTCCTCTTTCGTTTTGCCATGCTTCCTCCGGCTGTTCAGGTCTGTTCGAGTGTAGAAGCTCGCCAGCTCAGTCGGCAGAGCGACTGTTGCTCCTATGCTGTGACCGGCCTGGGGCACCCCAGCGTGGAGGATCATCAATGGCAGCAGGTGGAAGCAACAAGACGGTCATCACCGCATTGTTCGCCAACTTCGGAATCGCGGTCGCCAAGTTCGTCGGCTTCTTGATCACTGGAGCAAGTTCGATGTTGGCCGAGAGCATCCACTCCCTTGCGGACACCACGAATCAAGGGCTTCTTTTGATCGGTGGCAAGCGAGCGGCCAAAGACGCGAACGACACATTCCACTTCGGCTACGGCCGAGAACGTTACTTCTGGTCGTTCGTCGTTGCGCTCCTGTTGTTCTCAGTCGGGGCTGGTTATGCGCTCTATGAGGGCATCATCAAGATCCGCGATCCACACGAGATCTCCAACCTGCCTGTTGCTATCGGCATTCTCCTCTTCGCAATGGTCCTCGAGGCTTATGCGTTCTCGACGGCGTTCCGTGAGGCGAGCCGGATACGGGGAGACCGAAGCTGGTGGCAGTTCATTCGGACGACCCGAAACCCCGAGCTGCCGGTCGTACTTCTCGAGGACTCCGGTGCCATGCTTGGTTTGGTCGTCGCCCTCAGCGGCCTTGGAATGAGCGAGCTCACCGACGATGCCATTTGGGACGGCATCGCCACGTTCGTGATCGGTCTCATACTGGCGTCTATCGCCGTGACACTCGCGGTGGAGATGAAGAGCCTGCTCATCGGCGAGAGTGCAAGCATCGAAAACGAGAAGCTGATCGCGTCGGTATTCGCCGACGAACCAAGCATCGAGCGTGTGATCGAAGTCAAGACGCAGCACATCGGCCCCGAAGACCTGCTCGTCACCGCCCGTGTGAAGTTCGATCCATCCCTCGCTGGCGACGACTTGGCCCGGGCGATCGATGGCGTACATGCCCGGCTAAAAGAAGCCGTCCCCATCGCGGACTTCATCTACATCGAGCCCGAATTGCACGAGGTCTGAGTCAGGCCAGACCAGAGAGTTTTGCGGCGCGCTCAACCAGCACATCGCGATCGAGAATTGTCATCACGGAGCCCGTCGTCTCGACGATGCCTTGAGCACGCAGAACGCTGAGCTCCTTGACCACGGCTTGGCGTGAAACACCCGCCCAATCCGCGATCTCCTGCTGCGTGATCGGCGACTTCACGTGAACGATCCCGGCACGCATGCGACCGAACCGCTGATCAAGATCGAGAAGTCGTCGAGCCACGCGGCCTTGGACATCATCGAGCGCGAACTCGAGCTGGTGGAACGAGGCATCACGAACCTTTCGCACCATCTCGTCGAGCAACGCCCGAGTGAAGTCCGGATCTGTATCGACCAGTTCCCGAAAGTCACGGACGGATAACGCAAGAACCTCCGTCGGGGTCGTCAAAGAAAGCGCACTCGCTGACCGCGGGGAGTTGTCGATCAGCGCCATCTCGCCGACGATCTCTCCGCTCCCCCGCACTTCAAGCAGCACTTCGCGACCGTCGTGAGAGGCGACCGTGATCTTGATGTGGCCACGTTCGATGATCAGCACTTCACCCGCTGTATCCCCTTCGAGAAACAGCTTTGCCCCCCGTCGATACGTTCGGCGCATGGACTTCGAGTCGATGAGTTCACGTTCGCGATCGGACAGTCGCGAGAGAAAGTCCGGTGAGGCCATGACGATCCGACGGTACCGATATCTCTCGAGCGGTACCAAGACGACCTCGACTCGAACTCGAAGTGATTGACCTCTCCCGGAGGCAGAACGTCAGTATTGTCGAGAGGTGCCACAACTACCCGAGAGCTTCCGATCGCGGTCAGTTCGATGTATCGCTGCCGGACTCGTCCTCTTGGTTGTGCTTAGTTCGTGTGCCGAGGACGAACGACGAGAACTTCGTCTCACCCCGACCTCGACAGTCGAGACCGGCGTGCGAATCCTCGCGGACAACTGCCCCGGCCCGACATCGCTGTCCTTGGGCGTTCGAGAGGACGTGCTCTGGGCAATCGAGCAGATCGAAATTCCCGAGCAAGCCGCGAACTCGTCGGACGCAGAGTCGGCCACGGAAGTCGCAGCGGACCCGGGGTTGGTCGAGTTTTTGGTAGGCACTACCCCAGACGGCTGGCGGACGACGACGGGGCTTGCCGATGCACTGGAGCGAGACATTCGCTACACGATCCGTACGGGACCAGACGGGCAGTCGATCGACTTCAGCACACCAGATCTTTCCCCCGGGCTTCTTTGGGACGGGGCTGGAAACGCGCAGTTCAACCCAGACCTGATCCAGGTCAAGTGTTCACAACCAGCCGATGTCGAGGGCTTCGCCCGGAACATCGTCGTACTCATAGCGCTTTGGGTCACGGCAGCAGCGACGGTGATGGTCGCCCTCATCCTCGTGCTCTTCGTGGTCACACGCCGTTTCAGTCGAGTCAGGAGCGTGCAGAAGCGAGCTGCTCGGGAAGCCGCCGGTGAGTTCGATGAGCGCCCAAAGACTCACCTGAAGCGCTGATCCCTCCGGGTTCAGAACCTCGGCGTGTGGCGAATCAGGTAGTCGTTCTTCTTTTGCTCACGTCGGTTGCGAATCTTCGCAGCCTGACCGCTCAAGTCGCCTGGTGCAGGATCCCCAGATCCGAACAGGTCTAGCGTCTGATAGTTGCGTCCAAGGACATCGGCTGGCGAGGCCGAGAGCACATCTTCGACCACTGTTGCATACAGCTGTCGGAAGTCCATCGACACGCGCAGGTCGCCTCGATCGTCGAGGTTGCGCAACGGTGGCGGATCTCCGTACAGCCCACCCTTCACCCGGCGACCGGCGAAGAAGACATGGTTGGCGGTGCCATGATCCGTTCCGTTCGATCCGTTCGGTTTCACCCGTCGGCCGAACTCGCTGTAGACCATCACAACGACACGCTCGGCCATTGCAGGCGACAACGTGTTGAAGAAGGAGTCGAGCGATGCGTCCAGTTGGGTGAGAAGATCCGCATGGTCGCCGACACCCGAATTCGAGCCGATCTGATTGTCGTGTGTGTCATATCCGCTCTGCCACACGTTGAGAACTCGAGTTCCGAGGTTCAAATTGATGACACGTGCGGCAAGGACCATGTCCGGGAGAAGGCGGCCGTCCGGCAGTTCGTTGCGAAAAGCACTAGACACGGCTTGGGCGGCATCGATCGACAACGCATTATTCTGGCCGACCCGATTGACCCAGGCTGGGCGAGTGGACTCTGCACCCATTTGGCGAATCGCCCGATACATGCGCTGGTCAAGCTGGTCAGAGCGGTCGGATCCGTACAGGGCGCCCCCATTCCGAGGGAGGTCGGTTACATCGGTTTGTGCGCCGCGCAGATGCAGCGGAACACCCTGCCCGCCGATCGCCACTCCGGTGAACTGGTTCTGTTGGGCGCTGTCCAGCCACCGGCCGAGCCAGCCGGTTCCAGAGATTCGGCCCTCGGACAGACCCGTCTGCCACCGGGCCAAATTCGAGAAGTGGCTGTGATCGAGCAGAGGGTCACCGACTCCGCGAACTACGGCAACGTCGCCGCGTCGAAAGCGTGTCGCGAGTCGGCCTAAGTTCGGATGGAAGTACTGACTATCTCCTGCTGCATGGGCTCCGTTGAGACCGATGGCAACGCGACCGCGCATATCGTTGTAGTAACCGTTCCCGAAGGGGCCGAACGTGTTGAGACCGTCGTTTCCACCTGCAAGTGTCACGGTAACGAGGATCGTGTCACTGCCAACTGCAGCACCTGCTTGATCCATCAGTACGGTCGGAACAGCTGCCGCGCTCGCTCCAGCGAGCAGGGCTCCCTGGAGGAACCTGCGGCGCTCCATGAGCGACATTGGGCGTTCTGGGTCGAGTTCATGGCTCATGCGCACTGCACCTCTGGCATGAACATGCCCACAGCGAACGGCTCGTAGGCCATGGCCCATGACCTCTCCTCACGTGTCGTGACGATCAGCTCACGCATGTATTCCCTCGTCCGGTCCGACGCATCGAAGATCGAGAAGAACTCCGTGATGACGTTGACCACCTGATCTGGATCGAGGTCGTCGAGGTTCTGTAGATTTCCTCGGTCATCGGCACCCCACTTCAAGTGGTTCGTGAACCGCGACTTCGCCCAGGCCGTCGCCGTACTGAGCCAGAAGTCGTTCTGGCCCCAGCCTGCAACCGTCGGCGGGTCGAACAAGGTCATTCCCATGCCCTCCATGCGCCATCGAACGCTGAAGTCGTTGCTCCGAAGGTCTGTGCGACGCATGATGTCGACCATGTACTCGACGGGACTCTTGACGAGCGCGTAGCGAGACTCCAGATCCCAGAACTCGTCGTGCAGCAACACGGCTCGCACCAGAGTCTTGATATTCAAGTTGCTCGCTTGAAATCCGGCGGCCAGGTCGTCGACAACGGCTTGTGATGGGTTGGTGTGGACGAAGAACTGGAACACTTTTCGGGAAATGAAGTCCGATGTTTCCCTGGCCTTCACTCCGAAACACAACTCGTCGAGTGTGTCCTTCGCATCCCAGGTTCGAGTGAGGTCAAACAGTGTCTTCTGGCCGTTGTCGTGTTCTTCTGCCTTGAAGACGTAACGGGGGTCGTATTCCCAGTTGTTCTCGCGAGTTCTGCCGATTG
>CAXMRH010000189.1:0-11933 GCA_964196045.1 uncultured Chthoniobacterales bacterium
CAGCGAGAGGCTGATGCGCTCACGGCTGAGATCGACCTCGAGCACCTGAACCTCGATCTCGTCGCCGACGGCAACAACCGAACCTGGGTGGTCGACGTGCTTCCACGACAGCTCGGACACGTGGACGAGACCGTCCATGCCGCCGAGGTCGACGAAGGCGCCGAAGTTTACGACCGAGGACACAACACCGGTGCGAACTTCGCCGGGCTTGAGGTTGTCGAGGAATTCCTCGCGCTGCTCGCGTTGGGTCTCTTCGAGCCAACCACGACGTGAAAGCACGACGTTGTTGCGGTTCTTGTCGAGTTCGATGATCTTGGCCTCGATCTCCTTGCCGACGTAGGGCTGGAGATCTCGGACTCGGCGCAACTCGACGAGTGATGCAGGCAGGAAGCCGCGGAGACCGATGTCGACGATGAGACCGCCCTTGACGACCTCGATGACGTTGCCCTTGACAATGCCATCGGCTTCTTTGACTTCTTCGATCTTGCCCCACGCACGCTCGTACTGGGCGCGCTTTTTAGAGAGAACGAGTCGTCCCTCTTTGTCTTCCTTTTGGAGGACGAGTGCCTCGATTGCTTCGCCCATCGAGACGATGTCGAACGGATCGGCGTCGTTGCGGATGGAGAGCTCACGGCTCGGGATGACGCCTTCGGCCTTGTAGCCAATGTCGAGGAGGACTTCGTCGCGGTCGATCTTGACGACCGTACCTTCGACCAGTTGACCGTCTTCAACGGTGACCATGGACTTCGAATAGGCAGCGTCAAGGTCGGCTTCGTTGACGTTGTTCTCGGTGATTGCCCGAGGGATGTAGTTGCCTTCGGCATCGAAGGTGCCGAATTCGGATGTTGTAGCGGTATCAGACACGTATGTTTCTCGGATGGGAGTAGGGAATGGGATACAGCGGTCGACGAAGTGCCGGGCGCCGGTGCCAAAATCTGGCACGCAATAAGGCTAGTCGGTCGATTCCTGAACCCACCCGCCGACGATCCTTGTAGCGATGAGCAGAAACTCTTCCGAATCGATCGTCGGTGAACAACGTTCATAACGCCCTGGGCGCACCGAATAGACCGCATCGGTTCGAAGTCCCACTGCTCGTGAAATCAGACGGAGCTCACGCGGAGTCAGACAGGTTGTCCACAGTTCTGCGGGGTGTTCGCCGCCGTTTTCGTCTCGGATTGTCGTCCGCTCGTGATTCACCCCCGTGTTTGCATCGAAGTCGTCGGTGTCACCCAGGCTCGCGACCTGAAAGTACGCGGAGAACGCACTGAGGCCCAGCCGACCGCCGATCACAAGGTTCGACACGAGGTTCGCGAGAAGTGTGGTGTCGGGGTCCACGGAGGACGACGAGCCAGGCCCCCCAGCGAGTCCAAAGGCGCCCTGGCACAGCGAGATCGCGGCGTCATATGGCTCCTCAGCGGCCCAGCTCATGGCATCGGCCACCTCGAACGTGACGTCTCCAACACAGTCACCTCGAGCGATCTCGATGAACCGCTCGCTGATGTCGATCCCATGCACGGTAAATCCGCGCCGCCCAAGCTCATTGGCGTGGCGGCCGGGCCCGCATCCGACGTCGAGGATTCGCTGGCCCGGCTCAAGTCCGAGCATGTCGATCAGCGCATCGACCTCGTTCACCGTGCCGCGAGTGAAGGAATATCGCAGGTACGAGGTGCCGAGTGTGGCCGCCACGTCTTCGAACCAATGCTTTCCACCCCGCTCGGTCATGCCTTGGCGTCTGCCCACGTCGGACCGAATGCAAGGTTCACCGCGAGCGGAACTCGAAGATCGAAGGCATCACCCATGACCTTGGTGGTGAGTGCAGCGACGGCGTCCATCTCGTCGGGTACAACCTCGACGATCACTTCGTCGTGCACTTGAAGGACCAAGCGCGAGCGATATCCACCATCTCGCAGTTCAGCATCGAGGTTGACGAGCGCAACCTTGAAGATGTCCGCCGCCAGACCCTGAATTCCGGCGTTCATGGCCTGTCGCTCACCTGCTTGACGAATTCGGAAGTTCGGCGACGCTAGCTCGGGGATCTTCCGCCGACGACCGAACAAGGTCTCCGTGTAGCCACGTTCTCGGGCTTCGGCGACAGTGTCGTCCATGTATTTTCGGACAGAAGGGAATGCCTCGAAGTAGGCCTTGAGGATTTCTGCGGCCTCTTCGACAGGGATAGCGAGTCGTTGGCTGAGCCCATAGGCCTCCATGCCGTACGCCAGACCGTACGAGACCATCTTCGACTTCGAACGCTGTTCGATCGAAACGTCATCCGGTTCGACTTCGAATATTCGTGAGGCTGTTGCGCTGTGGATGTCATCGCCAGCCTCGAACGCCGCGATCAGCCCCGGATCCTCGGCAAGGTGAGCGATACACCGCAGTTCGATCTGGTTGTAGTCCGCAACCAGAAACTTGTACCCCTCAGCAGGAACGAAGGCCTTGCGAAAGGTACGGCCCATCTCGGACCGCACGGGAATGTTGTGCAGATTTGGTGCATCGGAGCTCAGACGGCCTGTTCGAGCAACGGTTTGGTTGAACGTTGCTCGGATCCGATCACCTGGACCGACCTCGGCCAACAGACCCTCGCCATAAGTGGAGCGGAGCTTCTCGACCTCTCGGTAGTCGAGGAGGTGCTCGACTATGGGGTGTTCGCCACGGAGCTTCTCGAGCGAAGCTGCGTCGGTGGAATAGCCCGTCTTCGTCTTCTTCTGCGGGGTGAGCTCGAGGCGTTCAAAGAGGATCTCCCGGAGCTGTTTGGTCGAGTTGACGTTGAACTCCTCCCCCGCGTCTCCGTGAATCAGCGCGCGGAGGCGGTCGACCTCGGCGGTGAGGTGATCTCGCAGCCGTTGGAGCTCAGCGACATCGACACCGATGCCGAGTGCTTCCATTCGCCCGAGTACAGCGATCAGGGGCACCTCGATCGTGTCGTTGAGTCGGGACAAACCCTGCGCGTCCAGCGCCGTTCGGAGTGGATCAATCAAACGATCCACGGCAAGGGCGTTCCGGGCCGCAGCGAGCGACACATCGACCGAGTTCTCTCCGAAGTCGAGCTGTCCTGTGGCGGCCGGGCCAGCTTCGGGCAGCTCCACGTCGGTATAACGCTCGATCAGGTCGACAAGTGGGTAGTTGGCCTCAGCCGGGTCGAGGAGGTACGCAGCGATGGCCGTGTCGAGGCGGAGCGTGGGTGCAATTTGATGCGCAGTTTGCCAAGTCCGAAGTTGTGGTTTGGCGTCGTGGAGCGCCACACCGTTCTCTCCGCCGAGGTGTGAGATCGCCGACATCACCGCCTCATCGCCAATGTGCGCGGCTGGGACCCAGATGGCTTCTGCCTGATTGGGTTCGGCCATCACGGCGATCCCGGCCGCAGGCTCGTCAGCATCGACACCGATAGCGACGGTACGAGAGGTTCCAATCGCCTTGAGCGCTGTCGCTGTTTCGGCGGCACTTTCGTGCGCGGTCACCTCGGCCTCGATCACGTCTCTCGAGCTCGCAGTGGACACCTCGCCACCGATGACATCGATGAGTCGATCGTGGAGCGTTCGGAACTCGAGGAAGTCAAACAGGCGCTTTATCTCGTCGTGATCGGGCTCACCAGGGTGCAGGTCTTTTAGCGGCGTTTCCACCGGTGCGTCGCGGATCAGATCCATCAACTCGAGGTTCAACCGGACCCGATCCTCGTTCTCGGCGAGGTTCTGCTTGAGCTTTGGCGTCTGCTCGTCGAGCGCCTGATAGATGCCATCGATGCCACCATACGTATTGATCAATTTGGCCGCCGTTTTCTCACCAACGCCGGGGACCCCGGGGAGGTTGTCTGACTTGTCTCCCCGCATCGCCGCATACTGCACGTAGTCGGAAGGTTTCACGCCGGTGCGTTCTTCGATGCCCGCCTCGTCGTAGAGCGCATAGTCCGAGACCCCGCGCTTGTTGTACAGCACCTTGATATGGGGATCTTCGACGAGCTGATAGCTGTCTCGATCGCCGGTCACGATGATGACATCGCGCTTCGCGTCACGAGCTTGCGTAGCGAGGGTGGCGAGAATGTCATCAGCCTCGAAGCCTTCGAGCTCGAGCACCGGCATGCCGAGGGCGTCGACGACCTCGCGAACCAACCCCATCTGCTGGCGAAGAATGTCTGGCGCCTTCTCTCTTCCCGCCTTGTATTCAGGATTGCGCTCATGACGAAACGTGGGCTTAGGCAAATCGAAGGCGATGGCGACACCGGATGGCTCATGATCACGGAGCAGGTTGATCAACATCGACGTGAACCCGAACACTGCATTGGTCACCTGTCCCGAGGCAGTCGCCATGTCCGTCGGCAGCGCGAAGAATGCCCGATATGTAAGTGAATTTCCATCGATGAGCATCAGCGGCTTTGACACGCGGCTGAGGCTAGCGCGGTTACCCGTCGGGGCTTCCGCCCGACATCCGCGGAAACCGAGACGGTCGATCGCGCAGCTTCTCACTCGACACTTCCCGTCGAGATCCGCGGAAACCGACATGGTCGCTACGCGAGCTCCGCGCCCCTCCCGCCTGAGGCGTTTTCTCAGTACGTATACAGACCCACAGTCACGTGTATACGCACGAACAGACGCAAACACCCCAGGAGCGAGGGACGAGCGGGAATTACGGCGTCAGCTCTCCGTCGAGGATGCCTTGGGCGACGTCGCGCATCGACTTCCGAGATCCCATTGCCGACGTTTGGACAAACCGAAAGGCGTCATTTTCTGACAGGCCGTGCTGGTCCATCAAGAGGCCCTTCGCCCGGTCCACCAATTTCCGCACCTCGAGCTGATCCACGAGATCCTCGTTCTCCTCGGCAAGTGCGAGCACTTCTCGATGCCGTGCGAGTGCCATTTCGATCGCAGGAACCAGATCATTTCGTTGCCACGGCTTCACCAGGTAGGCAAGCGCGCCGGCTTCCGCGGCACGTTCGACTAGCTCACGTTGGCCGAACGCCGTGAGGATCAACACGCCAGCCGAACGGTTCGACACGATTTCACGAGCGACTTCGATCCCATCGAGCCCCGGCATCCGCACATCAAGGATCGCCAAGTCCGGCTTCACTTCGTCAACAAGGCGTAGCGCGTCGTCGCCGCGGCCCGTCTCAGCAACCACGTCGTATCCCTCCTCGCGGAGCGTCTCCACGAGATCGAGCCGAATGATCGCTTCGTCCTCTGCAACGAGTATGCGTGGAGCCGGTCCGGTCATGACGCGCTCATCTGATCAAGGAGTTGGTCCTGTCTCGTCTCGAGGTCACTGATGCGCGTTTGCACTTCGGTGTGATGACGCCTCATGGCCTCAGCATGCCGGGATGCCTCGTGAAACGACTGTTCCGAAAGAGGAGTTTCGGACACGAGCGACCGGAGACGCGCTTCGTCGGCTTCATTCGCGAGTTGTTCGAGTTGCTCCGTCGAAACGCGAAGTTCCTCACGAGCGCGCTTCAGCTCATCGCCATTCTCCAAGAGCTTCCGTTCCACCATCGACCGTTTCACGAAGGTCAGTGTAGGCGCCACTGTCAGACACGAGCTCAGGAGCGAGGGACGAGCGTCGGGAGCAAGGGGCCTGACCCCTGTTTCTCGATCACATGTCGGGACTTCCGCCCGACATCCGCGGAAACCGACATGGTCGCTACGCGAGCTCCGCTCCCCGCCGCTCACTACGTTCGCTAACCGCCCTTCATCCGTGGCGGGCTGAAACATCGCACCCACTGGCGAAGGGGTCTGACCCCTTTGCTCGAAAAGGGGCCTGACCCCTTACGTCGTAAGTGGCGTCGTTCAGAAATAGGCGTGTCTCTATACGCACCAACACAAACAAACGTCAGCTCTCGAGGGAGTGAGGGACGGAGGAGCGGGCGTGCCGCTAGGGAGCCGCATCGGCGAAGCCGAGTCGAATGAAGTAGTGCCCGGAGTGGGACTTGAACCCACACGCCCTTTCGGACAAGGGATTTTGAATCCCTCGCGTCTGCCAATTCCGCCATCCGGGCATGGATAGCGATGTCGAGGATAACGCCTAATCGTCGGGACTTCCGCGCTCACTCTGTTACTCCTCGACACTTCCGGTCGACGACCGCGGAAACCGACATGGTCGCTACGCGAGCTCCGCTCGCCTTTCGCCAGAGGCGTTTCCTTAGTGCGTATACAGACAAACGACCACGTGCATACCCAGGAACAGGCGCCAGCGCCGCTCACTTCGTTCGCTAACCGAGTTTCATCCCTGGCTGGCTGAAACATCGCAGAGAGACAGCCTCACGGGAGTGAGGAGGGACGACGCCGTGAGCTGCGGAGGGACGGAGCAGCGGGGTGCCGCCAGGGAGCCGCATCGCCGGAGGCGAGTGCGGATGTAATAGCGAGGAACGAGCGGGGCGCACGGTTACCGGGCGGTAAGTGGTCAATTGTGGCTCGGGTGTCTAGCGTTCCTGAAGGACCACAGTTGTGTCACCGAGGTAGTCAATGATCGTTTTCATGTATCCCGGCCAGGGATCACAAGTTCCTGGCATGGGATCACCCTGGAAGGACCACCCCTCCTGGGAGCTGGTGGCCGAGGCCAGCGAGGTCGCCGACCGCGACGTCGCCGACCTCTTGCTCAACGCGGATGCGGAGACGCTGAAGCTCACGCGCAATAGTCAACTGACGACTTTCGTCTTGTCGATGGTCGTCTTCGATGCCATTACTCGTGTCGGCGTCGAGGCAGCAGGTCACGCAGGACACAGCCTCGGCGAGTACAGCGCACTCACTTCAGCAGGCGTTCTCGACTTCGAAGATGCCGTCAAACTCGTGAGTGAGCGAGGTGATGCAATGCAGGCCGCCGCCGACGAACAGGACGGAACGATGGCCGCGATCCTGGGGCTAGACGATGACAAGGTCGACATTGCGTGCGCTCGGGTCGCCGGTGACGTTTGGGTCGCCAACTACAACGCTCCAGGCCAGGTCGTGATCGCCGGTGCACCTGTCGCTGTCGAAGAGGCTGGCGCGGTGGCCAAGGAACTCGGCGCAAAGCGATCAATGCCGCTTCCCGTAGGAGGCGCATTCCATACTCCATTTATGTCTCCGGCTCGAGACCGGCTGCGGAAGGCCATCGACCAGACGGAATTCCGCGATGCAGACACGTTCGTAGTCGCAAACGTCGACGGATCCGTGCACAGCGCTTCCGGCGACTGGAATAGCCTGCTCACCGCCCAGCTCTGCTCACCTGTTCGTTGGCGTCATTCGTTGCACACATTGGAGAACGACGGTGCAGCCACCTTCATCGAGGTCGGGCCTGGCTCGGTCCTCAGCGGACTGGTGAAGCGAACTCTGAAGGACGCTTCCCGAATCACGATCAACACGCCCGAGGACGTCGCCGGGCTACTCGAATCCATCAGCAACGTCTCATCTCACGCACCGGCACACGAGGGCGAACACCTCTTCGCAACCGAACGACTGGTCGTCTCACCTGCCGCCGGAGTCTTCTCTCCAGACGACAACGTCGAGGTCGGGGCACCGATAACCCGAGGGTCCGTCCTAGGAACAGTGGGCGATGTGGAAGTTCGATCGGCCTTTGCCGGCGAAGTCCAAGGTTTCCTTGCGCTGCCTGGCGAACGGGTCACCGCTCGCCAGCCGATCGCTTGGTTGCGTCAGCCATGAGCGGAAGTCGAATTACCGGATGGGGATCAAACCTCCCCGAGAAAGTTCTCACAAACGACGACCTCGCACTCACGATCGACACCAGCGATGAGTGGATCTTCGAGCGGACGGGTATTCGCCAGCGTCATGTAGGCGGGTCGACCAGCGAGATGGCTATTCACGCTGGTCAGCAAGCACTCGACAGCGCTGGCGTGACCGGCGAGGACATCGATCTCGTCATCGTGGCCACGTCAACCCCAGATCAACTCATGCCTGGAACATCGGCAACGGTTCATGCCGAGTTGGGCATCCGGGGCGGGGCCTGCGACATGCAGGCGGTGTGCTCGGGCTTCACCTACGCACTGATGGCTGCGAACGGCCTCATCGACACTGGTCTGGAAAGAGTCCTGGTGATCGGCGCTGACACGCTTAGCGACTACGTCGACTGGGAAGATCGAAGCTCAGCGATCCTGTTCGGTGATGGAGCAGGCGCAGTTGTTCTCGAACGCCACAGCGCGCCGACACTGCTCGGATTCGATCTCGGAGCCAATGGAAACCTCCGCCACATCGGGTACACCGATCATGATGGCAAGATCACCATGGACGGCAAAGAGGTCTTCAGGACGGCCGTTCGGGCGGTGACCACATCAGCCAAGAACGCCATGGAACGTGCCGGCGTGACCGCTGATCAGATCGACTGGTTCATCCCACATCAGGCGAACGTTCGCATAATTGAGGCCATCGCAAACCGCCTCGGGATCCCGATGGAAAAGGCTGTCGTGACGATTCAGGACACCGCAAACAACTCGGCGGCGACAATTCCGATCGCACTCGACACCGCCGTACGCGACGAACGAGTACAGCCCGGCGACCTTCTCCTACTCGGTGGTTTCGGATTCGGAATGACCTGGGCTTCCGCAGTGATGCAATGGCAGCCACATGGCTGACGAGCCCACACAACCAAATCGAGTCGCTCTCGTCACTGGAGCGAATAGGGGTATCGGACTCGCGACGGCTCGCGCGCTTCGTGATGCCGGGTTCTCCGTAGCAGCTACCTACCGATCAACGCCGATCACCGAAGAGGGAATTCTCGCGGTGCATTGCGATGTGAACGATGCCGAATCGGTCGACACAGCCTTCAGCGAAGTGGAATCTGCGCTTGGGCCAGTCACCGTGCTTGTATCGAATGCCGGCATCACGAAAGATGGTCTCGTTCTTCGGATGGCCGAGGACGACTTCAGCTCGGTCATCGACTCGAACCTCACCGGCGGCTTCCGGGTAGCGAAGCGTGCGGTGAAGGGAATGATGAAAGCGCGGTGGGGCAGAATCGTCTTCATTTCCTCGATCGTTGGCATCGGAGGGCAAGCCGGCCAAGCGAACTACGCCGCATCAAAGGCTGGCCTTCATGGGCTTGCTCGTTCGCTCGCCAAGGAATTTGCCTCGCGAAACGTCACGGTGAACGTCGTCGCACCTGGACCAATCGAAACCGACATGACGGCTGCGCTGAACGAAGACCAACTGTCGGCCATGACCAACGTCGTTCCACTCGGACGGATTGGCCAACCCGAAGAGATCGCTGCCGCGGTCTCATTCCTTGCCTCAGATTCCGCCGGCTACATCACTGGCGTCGTTCTTCCGGTCGACGGTGGAATGGCGATGGGGTTTTGACGACTGTTCTTATCCCTATCCGCCTAAGATCTATGCACCTGCAATTCAGGAGAGAATGTAATGAGTGATGATAATTTCGCCCGCTTCACGAAGGTCGCCGTCGACGTACTGGCAGTGGAGGCAGACAAGGTGACCCTGGAGGCGTCGTTTGCCGATGACCTCGATGCGGACAGCCTCGACCTCGTGGAGCTCGTCATGGGCCTCGAAGAAGAATTCGACGTGAGCGTTGAAGAAGACGAGCTCGAGGGGATCGAGTACGTCAAAGGCGCATACGAGCTCATCGTCAACAAGCTCTAATGCAGTTCCGTCGAGTCGCCGTCACAGGCGTCGGGGTCGTCGCTCCATGCGGCATTGGGAAGACCGCGTTCTGGACTGGCCTCCAAGGGCCCGTCGAGGACGTGGAACGACGCGTCTACGATTTCGACCCAACACCGTTCTTCGACAACCCGAAAGAGGTTCGCCGCACCGATCGCTTCGCTCAGTTCGCATTCGCCGCTGCACATGAGGCACTTGAGCAGGCTGGAGACATCGACGCTGCACCGACTCGACGCGGCGTGTTCCTCGGCACTGGTATCGGCGGATTGACCACGCTCGAAGAACAGATCATCAACCGTTACGAGAAGGGTGAACGACGCGTCTCACCATTCCTCGTACCCATGATGATGGCGAATGCTGCCGCAGGCGGCCTGTCGATGAAGTATGGCTGGCAGGGCCCAGCGGAGAACACGGTTACCGCCTGTGCTGCTGGCACACACTCCATCGGTAACGGCGCTCGTTGGATCGCCACCGACCGTTGCGACGCAGTGTTGGCCGGTGGCTCCGAGGCCGCGTTCACAGTCACTGCGTTGGCAGGCTTTCGCAACATGACCGCACTGTCGCCCAACAATCATTCGATGCCCTTCGACCGCGACCGCAACGGGTTCGTGATGGCAGAGGGTTCGGCCGTCCTCGTGCTCGAAGAGTGGGACCGAGCCGAGGCGCGAGGCGCAACTATCCTGGCCGAGATTCTGGGTGCTGCGAGTACCGCTGACGCACATCACATCACCGCACCATCCCCCGGCGGAGTCGGCGCGGTGAACTGCATGGAACTGTCGCTGGCAGACGCCGGACTCTCCGCCGCCGACATCGTGCACATCAATGCACACGGAACCTCAACGCCGCTCAACGATGCAGCAGAGGCCGAGGCAATCAACAAGGTCTTTCCGAACCGCCCGATCGTCACTTCTACCAAGGGTGTGACCGGCCACGCGTTGGGCGCCGCAGGTGCGATCGAAGCAGCAGCGATCATTCTGTCGATGGAGCACAAGCTGATCCCGCCTACCGTCGGCCATGTGAATGACGATCCAGAGATGCCCGACATCGATCTTGTCGTCGGAGAAGCTCGTCCCTGGACACCAGGCCCAACGATGTCGAACTCGTTCGGTTTCGGCGGCCACAACGGCACGCTGGTTCTCGCCCCTGCCGAGTAACATCCGCACTCGGTTCCGCCGATGCGGCTCCCTGCCGCTCACTCCGTTCGCTAACCGAGTTTCAGCCCCTGGCGGGCCGAAACGTCGAGAGCCTTTGGGTCATGGCTCACTCTTCTTCGGCGGCGGCGTGTAGGACGTCGTCGGGCATGTCAAAGTTCGCGAAGACGTCCTGGACGTCCTCGTTGTCATCGAGGATGTCGATCATGCGAAGAACGGCCTTCGCGTCCGATGTATCGGTGATCTCGACAGTGGAGGTCGGCAGCATCGTGAGGTCGGCGCTCACGAACTCGATCCCATTGGCCTCCAACGCGTCACGCAAGCCGTTCAGATCGGTCGGCTCGCACGTGAGACGCCACGTGTCGCCTTCATCAACGAGGTCCTCTCCCCCATATTCGAGGGCGACCATCATCAGCTCGTCTTCGTCGAGCGAACCCTCCAACGTGATGATGCCTTTTCGCTCGAACTGCCAGGCAACCGCGCCGGGCTCGGCCATGGACCCGCCGTTTTTCGAGAACAACGACCGCATGTCTGAGCCCGTTCGGTTGCGGTTGTCGGTCAGAACCTCGACGTACAACGCAACACCTGCGGGGGCGTAACCCTCGTACGTGATCGCCTCGTAGCTCACTCCTTCGAGCTCACCTGTCCCTCGCTTGATCGCGCGTTCGATCGTGTCGAGCGGCACCGAGGAATCCCGGGCCTTCTGGTACATGGTGCGAAGTGTTGCATTCGCGTCCATGTCGCCGCCGCCCTGGCGCGCAGCGACCTCGACCTGTTTGATCAACTTGGCGAAGAGCTTCGCGCGCTTCTTGTCGAGTGCACCCTTCTTGTGTTTGATCGTTGCCCATTTGGAATGACCGGACATGAGCTCCCTCTCCTTGAACGCTCTCTAGTATGCGACGGAATCGAGGAACAGGCGATGGATCCTGGTGTCCTGAGACAGTTCGGGGTGAAACGACGCGCCAATCACTGGCCCGCTTCGGACGAGAACCGGGTCGCCACCCGACGACGCGAGCACCTCGACCTGGGGACCTGCCCGCACGATTCTCGGCGCGCGGATGAATACCGCATGGATCGGATCATCGAACACAGTCGTTTCGAGATCTGTTTCGAAACTGTCCCGCTGACGTCCGTACCCGTTTCGTTGGACGGAGATGTCGAGCCGACCGAACGACCGTTGATCGGGTCGTCCATCTTCGAT
>CAXMRH010000190.1:0-3764 GCA_964196045.1 uncultured Chthoniobacterales bacterium
TCGACGTTGACCTTGAGGGCTGAAGGGGCACCGCGGCGATAGCCGCCATCGGAGGTGATGACAAGCTTCGCATCAGCGTCTTCGCAGCGGTCCTTGATCGCGTCGGGGCTGAATCCGCCGAAGATCACCGAGTGAGCGACACCGATTCGGCTACATGCGAGCATCGCAATCGGAAGCTCAAGAATCATGGGCATATAGATCGCCACCCGATCCCCCTTGTGTAGGCCGAGGCCCGTAAGGACGTTGGCAAACTTCTTCACTTCGGTGAGAAGGTCGGCGTAGCTGAGCGTGCGGGTGTCGCCGGGTTCACCTTCCCAGTGATAGGCAACTTTGTCGCCGTTACCGGCGGCGACGTGGCGATCGAGACAGTTTTCGCTCATGTTCAGCTGGCCGTCGCTGAACCACTTGGCATTCGGGAGCTCCCACTCGAGCGTTTTGGTAAACGGTCGCTGCCAGGTGAGTAGCTCGCGCGCCTGACGAGCCCAGAACGATTCGAAGTCCGCGTCCGCCTCGTCGTACAGGGAGCGATCAGCGGTTCGGGCCGTGGCCTGGAACTCTAACGACGGTGGAAACCGCCGATCCTCGCCCTCATAGACCTCGATCGTTGCCTCTGACATGACATCCCCCAAACCGATTGGCGTGCAGGAGGGACCCTACCCGCTGGCACCTGAAGGAACCCGGGACCGAAGTCCCGAACAAAGGGCCCAGCGCGACCAGCTCAGCGAACGGCGATGTCGGGCGTAAGCCCCGACAAAATCAGAGCGCGATGCCCGCCGCAGCGAGATGGCTCCTCACTCGATTCTGGATGAACGAACGCTCAAGTGATGTGGCCTGGACGAGGGTGTCAAGATCATCATCCCGCAAGTACTCGGGGTGATCCTTGCGGACCAAGGAGATGAGTTCGAGGTAAGCAAGAACGAGTTGTTCGGCAGTCCTACTGGGTGCCAATCCAACCGAATACTCGCCGATTGACAAATCGGTAAGGCCCACCTCGAGGGGAGTGCGATTTGGAGTCGTCATGTCGAGATACTAACGACAGGTCCCAGAGCGCGCTTGAGATCATTTCGACAAGAGTAAGCCTCGGTGCGGATCGGCTATTGAACGGACCACTCCGCGACCCCGAAGCCGCCGAGCCCGGCCGGGTCGGTGAGCGCCTCTGCCTCCCGAATCCGGCTGCGACCCCGAAGAGAAGCCAAATCGCCAGCGGCAGCCCCGGACTCCCACAGCTGACGCCCTTCGTCGACCAGAGCGTCGATGCCATGCAGCACAAGCCAGTCGGCCTGGGTAGAGATGTGGTCGGCGGCCCCAACGATGCGCTGCAACTGTTGCAGGTCAACGTCAGCGGTGATGTCCTTCGTGCCGAGGCCCTCGAGCGGATCCCCCGCCCTGCCGTGTTCGGCATAGGTCCGAATCTCGACGTCGTTGCTGCGGAATCGCGCGTAGTCCACGACGATGATGCGCCCGCTCACGAGAACGTTGCGCATCCGCTCCACCCAAGACGCTGCCTCAGGCTGAAGGACAGCGTGATGTATCGAGCTATCGAAGAGGGCCTCAAAGTCGTGGTCGAACGCCGAGGGAACAGTGACGAGTTGGTCACCCTCGAGGGCGACGTCGAGCATCTGAAGCTTGCCTCCCACTCGGCTCAGCGGCGTGAAGGCCAAGTTGTCCAACAGCTCGTTCGCTATGACCACCCCGACGAGTTCGCCCTCGATCAAGTCGCGCGAGAACCCCTCCGAACTGAGCACAGATTCTGGGTGTTGGGAGCGCTGCGCAGCGGACCGTTCAACCGCGATGTACTGCATCGCCGCCAAGCACCGCGGTTTCGCCGCCATCACGGTTCGGGCGAGCGTCCCCGGGCCTGCTCCATAGTCGACAACGGTGAACGGCTGGGGTTGCCCGAGGCGGTCCCATTCTGCGTCGAGTGCATTGGCAACAACGTGTCCGAAGAGCGGTCCGACTTCGGGACTGGTGAGAAAGTCGCCGCGACGGCCTGCTACGCCACCGCTCGAATAGAACCCGTGGTCAGGGTGATACAAGGCAAGCTCGATAAGAGAGCTGTAGGCCAACGGGCCATCCCGATCGATTTGCTCGCGGACCAGGAGGTCGAGTGGAGTCCGCGGGATGCTCAGCCGGGCAGTCCAAGCAGTGAGACATCGGCGACCGTGTCGACGAGAGGTGGCCAAACTCCGAACGCCACTGTGGCCAAGGCGGTAAGCGCCATGGCCGCAGTTAGGGATGCAGGAATTCGAATCGGCACAATGTCGCCATCGGGTGCATCATCGGCCCACATCGTTCGCAGCACACCCAGGTAGTAATACAACGCGATCACCGAATTGACTGCTGCAATAACTGCCAGGCTCCAACCACCAAAGGTGTCTGCCGATGCAAGGGCCTTGAAAATGGCGAACTTGGCCCACCAGCCGCCGAGAGGCGGAATACCTGCAAGAGACATCAGGAAGATCGTCATCGCAACGGTGAGGCCCGGTGCGTATTGAAACAGGCCGCCGTACGAGCTGATCTCGGCCGACCTGGTCTTTCGAGCAACCGCGAGGATCACCCCGAAGACACCGAGGTTCATGGCGGCGTAGATGACCAAGTAGGTGACGACGGCTCGCAAGGATTCGTCGGCGATGGCTGCGTCGCCACCGGCTACAGCAAGCGGCGCCATGATGTAGCCAGCTGATGCGATGCCCGAGTAGGCCATGAGCCGAACCATGTTGGTCTGGCGAAGAGCGATGAGGTTGCCCACCGTCATCGAAGCGGCCGCAAGAATCCACATCAGCGGTTCGTAGATGTCACTGCGACCCCAGAACCCGACGAAGATGAGCTGAACGAGTGCCACGAAGCCTGCGGCCTTCGAGGCGACGGCCAAGAACGCGGTTACTGGCGTGGGAGCACCTTCGTACGTGTCAGGTGCCCAGGTATGGAACGGAACCGCCGAGACCTTGAAGGCGAAGCCGACCACGACGAACACGATGGCGAGACTCGTGACCGCATCGGAGTCGCCCTCGTTCACGACCTCGCCGATGTCAGCCAGGATCGTGGAGCCGGAGACGCCGTAGAGCAACGACATTCCATACAGCATGACCGCCGACGCGAAGACACCCATGAGGTAGTACTTCAAACCCGCCTCGTTCGATCGGAGATCGCGCTTGCGCCATGTGGCCATGAGATACGCGGGGATCGAGAGGAGTTCGAGAGCAACGAAAATGGTGATCAGATCGCGGGCTGACGCCATGATGATCATGCCGAGGATCGACGACACCAACATGCCGTAGTACTCGTTCTCCCAGTAATCACCCTCAGCGACGTAGTTGGTCGAGAGCAGAACCACGACGTAGCCGGACAACAAGAAGAGCGCCTTCATGACCAGGGCGAAGTCATCGACTACGTACGCGCCGCCGAACATCACGCGATCTTGACCGTCGATCGCGAGTGTGATGACAGGCACGAGCGCTGCGAGAAGACCGATACCAGCAAGGGCCGAGGTGAGCTTGCGACCCCGCTCGAGGAAGATGGCGTCGAGCGTGGTGAGCAGAGCACCAAAGCTGAGGAGGACGAGCTCGGGCGCGACGGCGTGCCAGTCGATCTCTGGGCGCTCGAACGGCACCACTTGGGCGAGTATGGCCGAAGACATCGGCTACTCCCCGTCCACGTCGGCGAGGGCAAGGTTGAGGCTGGCCAAAGCCGCTTCGACGCCGTCTCGTTCACACAGTCCGACATCGAACTCTGACTTGTCAGCACCATCGAGATCGACGTGCAGA
>CAXMRH010000191.1:0-6596 GCA_964196045.1 uncultured Chthoniobacterales bacterium
CTCGAGGGGATCAGCCCCTAGGTCATAGAGCAGCGGTGGATCGGTCACGCAGTGGATGTACTTCAGGTTGTCGCGCCGGATCATGAAGATCGGATGTGAGGTCATCTCGGCCATGTACTCGCCGGTCGTCTCGGAGACCTCGTCGGTACCGCCGGTGGCCAGGGGCCACAGGCTTCGACCCTCGATATCGGGCACGGAGTCTGCCCAGTCACCACCATTCGTTGCGATGTCGAGAAGGGTCGGCAACAGGTCGAGATGTGACGCCACATGTGGCACGGTGCGGTTCGCCACGCCAGGTCCCGCCATCACGAGCGGCACCCGAGCTGAGCGCTCGTGGAAGCTCATCTTGTACCAAAGGCCTCGGTCGCCGAGCATGTCGCCGTGGTCGCTGGTGAACATCACGACGGTGTTGTCCGACATGCCGGTCTCGTCCAGGGTTCGGACGAGTTGCCCGAGCCAGTCGTCCACGTACGACGTGTTGGCGTAGTAGCCGTGTCGGGCATTGCGAGTCTGGGCCTCGGTAAATCCGACCGTGTCGGCCTGAATCCCTGTCCGGATTCGGCGGCTGTGCGCGTCGAGCTGGTCGAGGTCAACCGGGTCTGGAAGGTCGATCTCGTCGTGGTCGTATCGGTTCCAGAACTCCGGGCGGGCCACGTATGGGTCGTGAGGGTGAATGAACGATGCGACGAGGAAGAACGGCCGGTCATCACGGTCGCGAGCCAGGTCGAGCAGCTTTCGCCGGGAGGTGTAGCCGACCTCCTCGTCGTAGTCGATCTGGTGCGTGGTGACCGCCTGCCCAGCCTCGGCCAACGGATCCATGTTGTGATACCACTTGTCGATTCGTTCACCCGCAGCGTCCCAGTCCGGGGTCCACGCGAAGTCTGCAGGGTAGATGTCGGTAGTCAGTCGCTCCTCGAAGCCATGAAGCTGGTCGGGTCCGACGAAGTGCATTTTGCCGGACAACACAGTGCGGTAGCCGGCCGCTTGCAGGTGATGCGACATGGTCGGAACCGACGCGGGGAATTCCGCTGCGTTGTCCCATGCTCCGATGGAGCTGACCGATCGGCCAGCCATCATCGAGAATCGAGCCGGCGCACAAAGTGGTGAATGGCAGTACGCGGCGTCGAAGCGAACGCCACGTTCCGCGAGCGCGTCCAGGTTCGGAGTCGAGACCACCGGGTGGCCGTACGTCCCCGTGAAATGTGGTGCGAGCTGATCGGCCATCACCAGAAGCACATTTGGGCGAGTCATGTACCGACTGTAGACCTGGTTTGAACGATCGTTCAAACGCCACGGACGTCACATCGGTACGGTGCGCCAATCTCCCACGCGTGGCCCAGACTTGGATCATGACGAACGAGGTAGACGACAGCGCCTCCGCCTCCCCCGACTTCGAGCGTGACCTCGCCCTCGCAGCCTTCAGCGACCACGGCCCCTGGCAGGTTCACCTCGACGAGGCGCGCTGGCGTGACCGCGTCGACACGATCCGCTCCGCGGTCCGACGCGAGGTTCCGAATCTCATCAGGCCAACTCGCATGCCGGCAGGTGGGCGTCTGATTGAAGTGGCTGCTCGTATCGGCGGCGCCCTCGCGATGTGGACCGCCACCGGGCGGCGACGGGGCGGCGCTGAGTCGACCGCCGACGTCTCGAGGCGACTCCGCCAAGCTGCAGAAGTTCTCGGCCCGACGTACATCAAACTGGGCCAGATCATCTCGAGCGGTCAGGGCATCTTCCCGAAGGAGCTCGTCGACGAGTTCATCAAATGTCGTGACCAGGTCCCCGCCGAAGACTTCGAAACGGTAAAAGCAGTCGTCGAGTCGGACCTCGGGCAGCCGCTGGAAGCAGTCTTCTCCGAGTTCGATCGGGAGCCTCTGGCAGCAGCATCGATCGCACAGGTGCACCGCGCCGTGCTCGCCGATCACATCACGCCTGGCGGCGGCATGGAGGTCGTCGTCAAGGTTCAGCGGCCAGCCGTGAGCGAACTGGTCCACCAAGACCTCAAGGTCATGGCGTGGCTTGCTCCGTTCCTGATCGGCCGCATTCCGGTGACCGCACTGGCCAACCCGCCCGCGCTGGTCGAGGTTTTCGCCGAGACGATCACGGAGGAACTCGACTTCCGTCTCGAGGCGGACAACATGCTCGATGTCGCTATGTCGCTGCGCCAGCTGGGACAGACGTCCTATGTGATCCCACGACCGCACCCCACGCTCGTGACTCGTCGGGTCCTCGTCATGGAACGTCTTAGCGGGTTCGCGTTCGACGACGTTGCGGGCATCAAGGAAGCTGGCGTGAACACTCATGAGATCGTCCGTACCGCAATGATCGGGTTCCTCGAAGGGGCCATGATCCACGGCGTGTTCCATGGCGATCTGCATGGCGGAAACCTCTTCGTGCAGCCCGATGGTCGTACGGCGCTGTTCGACTTCGGCATCACGGGCCGCCTGAGCGAACCCAAACGCCAGGCGTTCCTGCGACTGCTCATGACGGGGATGATGAGCGATGTGAAGGGTCAGTTGGCGGCGATTCGAGACCTGGGAGCGCTGCCTGCAGACACCGACCTCGATGTGGTCTTCTCCGACCTCGGGCTCGATCAAGCACCACTCGATCCAGCCGCGCTGACTCCAGAAGAACTCATCGCCGAACTTCAACGATTCGTCAAGCAGATGCTCGGGTATGGCGCAAGCCTGCCCAAGGAGCTGATGCTCTTCGTGAAGAACATGATGTTCGTCGACGCCGCAATCGGAACCCTTGCACCCGATCTGGACCTCTTTGGCGAGGTTGCACACATCGCCACCTACTTCGCGCAGAACCACGGCAAACGCCTCGCGTCAGAGATGAGCGGGGCGGGCCAGGACTTCGAAGTTGACCTGACATCGTTCAAGGACAGCCTCGGTCTGGACCGTGAACTCGAGACGATCACCTACACGGATCTCCAAGCCCGTCGACAACTCATCCAGGCCCGAATGAAGGAACGCGAACGACCTACGCCGAAGAGCCTGCTCCGCCGTTTTCGTCGCTGAGTCGTGCTGTGGGGCGAGCACCCCGGGTGCTGAATGGGACTATTGCGATTCCTTTTCTACACTCACGACAGTGCGCCTCGTTGTAGCCAGCTGCACCGTCGACTATGACGGTCGCCTCACCGCCCATCTTCCTGAAGCCAAACGCCTCATCATGGTGAAGGCAGACGGCTGTGTTGCCGTCCACGCAGACGGGGGTGCCTACAAACCGCTCAACTGGATGAATGCCCCGAATCGCCTCATCGAGGACGGCGCCGAATGGCGTGTCGTGAGTCCAAAGGGCGAGACCCTGATCATCACGATGCATGAGGTTTTCAGTGACACTCAGTGGGACCTGGGCATCGACCCCGGGCTACAAAAGGACGGCGTCGAGGCCCATCTCCAAGAATTGCTGGCAAATGACCCGACCTCGATTGCCGAGGGCTACAAGCTTGTCCGGCGCGAATTCCCTACCGACATCGGTCCTGTCGATCTGCTTTGCAGAGATGAGGATGACGCTGCCGTTGCCATCGAGATCAAGCGCCGTGGTGATATCGACGGCGTCGAACAACTGAGCCGTTACCTCGAATTCTTGAACCAAGACCCGCGCCTGCATCCCGTACGCGGGGTGTTTGTTGCTCAGGAGATCAAACCACAGGCAAAGGTGCTGGCGAGCGAACGGTCAATCGAGTGCGTCGAAGTCGACTACGACGAGCTCCGCGGCATCGAATCCCCGCAGCTGAGGCTGTTGTGAAGTCTTCCCTTCTTGGACGCCTGAGCGCGCTCCTTCTCCTTGGGCTCGTCCTCGCTGGCTGCGGCCTGTTCGGCGACGACGATGAGTCGGCATCGCCCGAAGGCTCAACCGAAGAAGTTGTTACTTCCGTGCGGGTCGAGGCCGGAGACCGGTTTTTCGACATCAACCCTGCTCGCGTCGAGGTCAACGACTCGGGCCTCGCTTCTTCTGCCACAATCGACCTCTTGCGCTCAAGGGTCACGAACCTCTCGCTCGCGCCTATCGACGGAGTCGACGCGGGAATCGCACACGACGGCTCGAACTTCGCAGTAGTGCCATCGTCGCCTGGCCAAACCCCCGACCTTGAAGCTCTGGCCCGCATCATCGCCGCATCTGCGCAGGGCGGGATCGACACGGTTGAGCTTCCCTTCACCCCGACACCTGCCGCGCTGAGCGATGACGATGCACAGGTCTACGCCGACGAATTGAACGACCGAATCGCTGGAGGGGTCACCGTTTCGATCAGCGGCGAGAAGTCGAATCTGCCAGCGAGCGTGCTTGGCCCTGCGACGACCGTGTCGTGGCGCAACGATGACTGGGACGTCTCGGTGAACTACGACCGCATCGACGCGGAGCTCGCACGAATGTTCCCAGATGTAGGCCAGGAGGGCGGCGAGGCGTCGTTCACCGTGCAAGAAGGTGAGACGAGCGACGATCCCTCGACTGTGGTCATCGTCCCTGGAGCACCGCGCACCATCTGCTGCAATGCAGCGTCCGTTCGCCGAATCGAGCGAGCGCTAACAACGGACCTCGAGGTCGCCACCCTTCTGTTCAAGAACGTCGACGGCGAGCACGGAACCGAATGGGCAAAGTCGCTCGGGATCGACGAGCTCGTCGGTTCGTTCACTACTTTCTACACCGCGGGACAGAACCGAGTAATCAATATCCGCCGCATTGCTGAACTAACGCAGGGGTTCATCCTCGAACCCGGCGAGACGTTCTCACTCAATGAATACGTCGGGCGTCGTACGACGGAGAACGGTTTCGTGCCGGCTGGAACCATCGTCAACGGTCACCTGGTCGACAGCGTTGGTGGAGGCATCAGCCAGTTCGCGACAACGATATTCAACGCGTCCTTCTTCGCCGGGCTCGAATTCGAGAGTTACCAGTCTCACTCGATCTACTTCAGCCGATACCCCTACGGACGCGAAGCAACGATCTCCTGGCCCGCACCAGCGCTCGAGATCACGAACCCGAGCCCCTACACCGTGCTGATCTGGCCGACGAGTACCGCGACCTCAGTGAGCGTCGACCTCTACTCCACCAAGTGGGTCGATGTCGAGCAGACAGGCCAGAGCCAACGAACGATTGGCGTTGCTTGTACGCGAGTGACAACTGAACGAACCCGAACCTTCGTCCGCGATAGGACAGAAGAAATCGACACCGTGTTCGCTACCTATCGCCCAGAAGGCATCGCCTGCGATGGCACCGAGACCCAGAACCCGAACGACGAGCAGTTGGAAAAGCTCGAGGACGGTGAAGACCCCGAATTCGAGGACGGCGGTGACGGCATCCCTCCCGAGGAGCAGCCTGGTGATGGTGAAGACCCAACCACAACGACGACAACGCCGACGACCACGACGGCGCCTCCTGGTAGCACCACGACGACCACTGCCCCGACCGTGACTGAGACAAGCACAACGACGAGCAGCACGTCGAGCACCACGTCGACCACCGAGGCTCCGGCCGAGTAGGGCATAGTTCACACCGTCGAAGGTCCATCCAGTCCGGTTGCCTTGGCAAGGGTCGATACGCTCCGTGTAATGATCGAGGTCGACACCGCAATTGTTGGCGCCGGCCCAGCGGGGGCGGCTGCAGCCCACGCGCTCGCGGTGGCAGGCCACGACGTACTACTCCTCGACAAAGCGACGTTTCCTCGCGACAAGTTCTGTGGCGACGGACTGACCACACTCTGTCTGCGACAACTCGAGGAGATGGGCTTCTCTCCGTCTGGGATTCCCTCGTTCACGCCGATCGATGGGGCCGTCCTACGGGCGCCGTCTGGCCGCCGCCATGACATCTCGTTGCCGGAAGGACCGGGGCTCTATGCAGCCGTCGCTCGACGGATAGAATTTGACGCTGCGCTGGTCGATTTCGCTCGCGACGCGGGTGCAAAATGTCGTTTCGGATCGAAGATTGTCGACGTACAACAGGGCGCGGATTCGATCATCCTGACCGACGAAGCCGGCGACAAGATATCGGCCAGGCAGTGCATTGCCGCAGACGGCATGTGGTCGCCAATGCGCAAGCTTCTCGGTCTCGAGATCGAGGGCTATCGAGGCGAGTGGCATGCCTTCCGTCAATACTTCGAAAACGTCGGACCTACGGCTGCCAGCGAGATGTGGATTTGGTTCGAGCCCGACGTCCTCCCGGGCTATGTCTGGTCGTTTCCGATCGGCGACGGCCGAGCGAACGTCGGCTTCGGCATCCTCCGCGGAGGCGATGTGTCCACTCAGGACATGAAGGCACTCTGGCCAGATCTCTTACAGCGCCCACACATCCGTGAAGTCCTCGGCAACGACGCTCGCCCCGAATCACCACATCGAGCCTGGCCAATTCCTGCACGAATCGATCAAGCCCCGCTCACGGGCGCCCGCACTCTTTTCGTGGGTGACGCAGCGGCCGCCTGTGACACGCTGACCGGTGAGGGGATCGGTCAGGCTCTGCTCACTGGCCGAGAAGCCGCCGCAGCAATCCTCGCTCATCCAACAGACTTCGACGAAGCCGGACGCGTCTACGAGGCTGCGGTCCGATCCCACCTCGTGGCGGACCACAAGATGGCATCGCTGCTCGGCAAGATCCTCTCC
>CAXMRH010000192.1:0-10223 GCA_964196045.1 uncultured Chthoniobacterales bacterium
GCTCGGATCGATGACGGAGCTATCGATACCTTGAAGTTTGTTGACCTCTGCTCGCCAATTCATCGTGCGGAGAGCACTGTCGGTGTGGGCCAGGGTCATGTGGCCGCGCTCGGAGAACATGACATTGATGTTCAGGTCGGCGGCCATCGAGTTGTACAACGTCAGTGAGCGGTCATAGAAGGCAACACCCTCTGGCGTGAGGTAGTTCGATCGGACGATTGCGGTATTGCGTCCCGATCCACCGCCGCCCAGGTAGCCCTTGTCCAGCACCGCCACGTTGGTGATGCCGTGGTTGGTGGCGAGGTAGTACGCCGTGGCCAGCCCGTGAACGCCACCGCCGATAATTACGACGTCATAGGTGGACTCGAGTTCGTTGTCTCGCCACACGCGTGGCCAGTCGTCACCGGAGATGCCCTTACGAGCGAGCGTTGCAGCGCTGTACCTGACGGGGCCGTGGGACGGACGTCGAAAGGAAGTCATCTCCGGATCATACGAAATCTTGTTGCGCTGGTCCTCTGTGGTGTCGTATCAATGGGTGCACCATTGGTATGCAGGCCCTCTGATTCGAGACGGTTCTGATTGGAGGAGATCGATGAACCTGCAACGTGTTAGGTATTTCTTGGCTGTTGCGGACGAGCTTCACTTCGGCCGGGCGGCCGAACGACTGCACATGGCGCAGCCTCCTCTGAGCCAGCAGATCCGTCTGCTCGAATCCGAGCTCGGTGTGCGGTTGTTCGACCGCACGACGAGGCGTGTCTCGCTTACGGCCGCGGGTGATGTCTTTCGCGTTGAAGCCGAACGAGTGGTGGTGGCTGCTGATTCTGCGGAACGGGTGATGGAGGAGTTCCGAAGCGGCGAAGGTGGTCTCCTCCGGCTGGCGTTTGTCGATTCTGCGTCGTTCGAAGTGATGCCGAGGTACCTGCGGGCCTTCCGGCAGAAGTGGCCAAAGGTGAAGCACGATCTCCAGATCATGTCGAGCCGCAACCAGTTGGACGCACTTCGGTCGGGGCAGATCGATCTGGCGATCAGTAGGACATCACCTGCGGTGGACGACCTCGACTCCACAGCCTTTTTGGAGGAGGCCTTGTACCTCGTCGTGGGACCCGACCACGATGCCGCGTCCGCAAAAAGGATCTCCGTGGCCGACATCGATGCGTCGACGCTCATTGGCTTCGACCGGCGGTTGTCTCCCACGTTGCACGAGGAGCTCCAGTCGCTCTTCGAGCACGAGGGTCGCTCGTACGATCCGCAGATCGAGGCGACCGAGTACACGACGATCCTGGGATTGGTGTCGTCGGGCGAGGGATGTGCAGTCGTGCCGAACGGAGTTCGTACGTTCACCCCTGAAGGGGTCACCTACGTTCCGATCAGCGATCCCGATGCAACCATGTCGATGTACGTGAACCATCGAAGACCCGAACCGCTCCGCGTCGTGTCCCAAGCCAAACAGGTCATAGCGCAGCTCTTTTCTCCCGCGACTTCGTAGCGCATTTACACCCGCACTCGGCTTCGCCGATGCGGCTCCCTGGCGGCTCGCCCGCTCCTCCGTCCCTACGGAGCTCACGCGAGTTCGTGCATGTGTGCCTATACGTGCGAAGAGACGCCAGCTCCTCAGGAGCGAGGGAGGAGCGACGGAAAGGCGCCTCTGGTGTAGCAGCCGAGCAGCGACGGATTGCGACTAGCTGATGACATTGTGTTCTGGGCCGTAGGGGAAACCGGTGATGTTGGTGACCGATCCGTCGTGATCGATGACGAGAATGTCGTGCTCGCGGTATCCGCCTGCCCCGGGGGTTTCTTCCGGAATCATGATCATCGGTTCCATCGAGACGACCATGCCAGGCTGCAGGACGGTGTCGATGTCCTCGCGTAGCTCCACGCCCGCCTCCCGGCCGTAGTAATGCGAGAGCACACCGAAGCTGTGTCCGTATCCGAACGATCGATACTTCAGTAGGTCGTAGCCGCGATAGATGTCGTTGAGCTCAGCGGCGATGTCGCTGCATTTGGCGTCCGGTTGTATCAGCTTCAATCCGGCCTCGTGAACCTCGACGTTGATGCTCCAGAGACGAAGGTGTTCGTCGGACACATTTCCCGCGAAGAGCGTCCGCTCGAGCGCGGTGTAGTAGCCGAAGATCATCGGGAAACAGTTGAGAGATAAGATGTCACCCTCATCGATCAATTTGTTCGTCACCGGGTTATGCGCCCCATCGGTGTTGATCCCCGATTGGAACCAGGTCCAGGTGTCCATCAATTCGGCGTAGTTGAAGGACGCCGCGATCTCGCGCACCATTGCTCGAGTCGAGGCCAATGCGACCTCGTGTTCCGGAACTCCGACGCCGATTGCCTGGCGGCATGCTTCGCCGCCAATGTCGGCGACGCGGGCGCCGAGTTTGATGTGGGCGATCTCTTCGGGGCTCTTGATCGTGCGCATCCACATCGTTGATGTGGCCACGTCTACGAACTCGACACCAGGCATCGTCTCCTGAAGCGCAGCGAGCAAATCGAGGCTCACCTCGTCGTACTCGATTCCGATGCGCGTCGCGCCGGGCACGAGGGTTTTCACCGCGTGGAAGAAATTGTCTTTGCGCCAATCGGTGTAGGTGATGTTGTCACCGTGTGTCAGTCGCCATGGTTGACCGCCATCGATTCCGGCGCTGATGGTCGTGGTCGCTTCTGGTGTGAGGACAACGCCGTAGTTTCTCCCGAATGAGCAGTAGACGAAGCCAGAGAAGTAGCAGATGTTGTGATAGCTGGTCAGCAGGCACGCATCAAGCTCGGACTCCGCCATATGTGTCTGCAGCCGACTCTGCCGGTTGATCATCTCCTGAGCCGAGAATGGTCCGAGTGTCTGCTCTCCGTTGTGCCACGTGACGAGTCGATCCATGTCGCTCATCGTGGTTGACTCGAGCTGCGCGAGCGCAATCGGCCGATCACAGCGACCACGGCGGAGCTTCGGGCCGGAATCGGTTGGTACGCCGTTTGATCGGCGATGGGCACAGGATCTCCGACGACGATCCGGAAGATCACGTATGTCGCGATCGCCCCGTGCGTCAAGATCAGGCTCCAGAAGTAGGCGCTCGGTGTGAAGTTGGTCATCAGCGTGGACGCAACGAGGGGGCCGATGATCGCTCCCACCCCGTTGATCATCACGAGTAGACCGGATGCGCCGATTCGCTGCGACGGTTCGATCCAGTCATTTGTGTAGGCGATAGCGAGCGAGTAGATGGGAAATGAAGTCGAACCAATCACGAACATGACGACGATTGCACTGAACCCGGTGTCCGTTGCGAGGCCGACGACGGATGCTCCGGTAGCGATGACGGCCGCGACCGCCATCACTCCCCGCCGCGAAACCCGGTCTGACAGGGACCCGATCGGCATCTGAAAGATCATGGCTCCGATGAGCGCCGCACTGAGGAACAACGAAATCTGCCCCGTGGTCATGCCGATCTGTGCGGCGTACACCGGGCCGAACGCGAAGATCGAGCCGGCAGCGGCACCGCTGAAGAACATGGTCACCACACCGGTTGGCACGACGGCGAAGAGGTCTCGGAACGGAAGGGTTTGTGTGCTGATCACCGGCGGTGTGCTCGATTCTGACAATGCCATCGGCACGAGCGACATCGACACGAGCACCGACGCGATAACGAACAGTTCGAAGCTGCCGGGATCGGCGACGTTGAGCAAGAATTGACCGCCGGTGATGCCCGCCATGGTGACGATCATGTAGATCGAGAGCGTGCGCCCGCGGGTCTCGGGTGTGGCCTGCTCGTTGAGCCAGCTCTCGGCCACGATGAAGAGGCCCGCCATACAAAAGCCCGTCACGAGCCGCATCAGGATCCAAGTGGGGGCGTTGATGAACACCGAGTGGATGAGCACGGCAGTCGATGCACTCGATGCGAGAGCGGCGAACACGCGCACGTGGCCCACTCGGCCTAGCGCACGCATCGTGAAACGCGACCCGACGAGAAACCCGACGTAGTACGCCGCCTGGATGAACCCAATGACGATTGTGTCGAATGCCTCGATCGACGACCGGACACCGAGCAACGTTCCCTGGAGTCCGTTGCCGACCATCATGAGGCCGACGCCGAGGAATAGGGCCCACATCGACCCGAGCGGTGAGGTGATTGCCGGTCGGGAGGTCGTCGACGAATCGACGGATTCTGCTTCCACCGGCGTACGTTAACCTCACCGCATGGCCAGATCGCGCCGTCTCGATGACACATCGCTCCGGTCGGTGACTCCCGTCGAGGTCGAGTGGATCGACGGGCCCGATCGCACAGGTCTAGGTCCGTCGCCGACGCCCGACGCTTCTGGGTTGAAGCGGTGGTCTCGGCTCGCGAGCGGAGGTCTCCTTCTTCTCGGCGCTGCGCTCTTCGCAGTCGCACTTGGCGCACGAGACGAGTCCGTCGAGGATCGATCGGCAGCGGAGACTTCGGCCGATCAGTCAACTGGCCAGGCAGCTGCTCGGCGTTACGCTCCGCTAGCGGACGGCACAGCGGTCGATGGATCGGCCGACGTCGACGACGGCGCGTTTATCGATCAGCTCCCGAATGTTCCCGACAGTTGGGTTGAAGGTCAGGTTCTCACTTGGATCGACGCGTCTGGTCAGTTGCAGCTTCGCTCGCTCGAGACCGGTGAGGTCATCGGTGTCAATACGCTTGCGTCGGCGACGTTGCCTCCTCTCCCGGAACACGTACATCTGCTGGGATCCGAGAACTCGACCTGGCTTCTGGATCTGAAGGTGCCGGCGCGTTCGGGGAAGCTGTCGAACACGGTTCGGATGGTTCGGTTGGGGAGCGGGCTCGACAGTTATGGGTTCAGTTCGACCGGTGAGAACGGCCAAACGGAGTTCTTTGTCGGTTCGTTATGGGGACCAGCGATGAACGGTCTCGCAGAGGTTGATGCTCGCCACGACGTGTTTTACGTCCCGAAGACCGGAATCATCGTTGCGAGTCAGGACGCGAAGAGTTCGACTGTTGTCGGATCCGGTCTTGAAGCGCTGCCGTCGCGTCTGGGTCGAATCGTCGCCGCTTCACCAGAACGTGTGGCAGGAATCCATTGCGATGATCTCGGACGTTGTGTTGGACGGATTGCGCGTTGGGACGGGAGCGACGAGGTTCAGGTCGACGCGGCGGCGCTGTCGTTACCGGTGGTGCGCATGTCTCCTGACGGCCGCTACGTCCTTTCGGGTGGCGGCTCGAGTTGGAACTTGTTGGATCTGGAAGTGGGCTCTATGAACTCGTGGGAGACACGGTTCTCGGCGAACGACTCTTTGGTGTGGTCTCCCGACTCGTCGACGGTCTTCTTCATAGCGGACGGAGCGTTGCTTGCCCTTCGCGTAACCGACCCGACGGTGCCGATTGCTCGGGTTCGACGTATTGGCGATATCGAGGCCCGCTTGGAGCGCTCGGACGTCGCCGTCTTTGTGGAATTCGTGGAACAGTAAGGGCGCTCGGGCTCCAGTTGGCACGCAGTTCCACGATGTGGAACAGTTCCAAAATTCACACATTGGTGGTGCGGTGGGTTCGGGCCCTCCGAAATTGCCTGCTACGGTCAGTGACGATCGACACACACGGGGGAATATCAGAGTGGCTGAAGCCGAAAACGGTGACGAAATCATCCGCTTGGACAGCGTTTATAAGATCTTTGGGCCACAGCCTCGAGGTCGAGCTCTGACGCTGGCTAAGAGCGGCATGAAGAAGAACGACGTACAAGCAGCAACGGATCACGTCGTCGGAATGACCGACGTGTCGTTCAGCGTGAACCGCGGGGAGACGTTCGTGATCATGGGTCTGTCGGGGTCGGGCAAGTCCACCGCCATCAGAACTGTGAACAAGCTTCACGACATCACCGACGGCCACGTCTATGTCGATGGCGTCGATGTCCAGGCACTCAGCGGCCCGGCACTCCAGCAATTCCGTCGAGACAAGATGGGCATGGTCTTCCAGCACTTCGCGCTGTTCCCTCATCGCTCGGTCATCGACAACGCCGGCTACGGATTGAAGGTCCAGAAGGTCGACAAAGCGGAACGCGACGCAGCCGCACTCGAAGCACTCAGGCTCGTCGGCCTCGAATCCTTTGCTCAAAACAGCCCGCGCCAACTCTCCGGTGGAATGCAGCAGCGTGTGGGTTTGGCTCGTGCGCTGGCCTCAGACCCCGACATCTTGTTGATGGACGAGGCCTTCTCTGCTCTTGATCCACTCATCCGTCGTCAGATGCAGGACGAGATGATGGAGATCAACAAGAAGCTCCAGAAGACAATCCTGTTCATTACGCACGATCTGAACGAAGCACTCCGCATCGGTGATCGAGTGTGCATCATGAAGGACGGCGCGGTCGTCCAGATCGGTACACCCGAAGAGATCCTCACTCAGCCAGCCACAGGGTACGTGGCCGAGTTTGTGCAGGACGTCGACCAAGGTCGCGTCATCGACGTTGAAACGATCATGGCCAAGCCACTCGGGGTGACGACTTCGATGACACTTGCTCAGGCCGTCGAGACGATGGGCGGCACCCGGGGCCAGTTCGTAGTCGACGATCAGGGTCGGCCGACAGGGCTGCTCACCAAGGAAGATGCCATGCGGGCAATGACCATGGGCACGACCGATGTCGCTGCCGCACTTCGCATCGACTTCGACTCCACTACCGGAGAAAAGACATTCAACGAGATCTATGCATCGGCTGGCCGAGGTCTTGCGCTGGCGGTCGTCGACGATGCAGGAACGCTCATCGGCGTTCTACATCCACGAGAAATGATGGAAGAGATGGGCAGGGTCGAACAATTGATAGACGGCTTCGAGCGAGAGGTGTTCATGTAATGAGTTCTGTACTTGCACAAGACAGCTTTTTTGACAACACCTGGCCGGAGTCCTTCCGCTTTCCTTTTGGTGAGTGGCTCAAGGAGCTCGTCTTCTGGGCGGTGAACAACCCGATCACGGCATGGATGGGCGATGTCATCGAGTGGCCGTTCAGCACCTTCTTCGATCTGATCATGAGCGAGCAGGTCGGTCGCGACTCGATCTCGACGGTGCCGTGGGTGTGGCTCGTGATAGCGGTGTTCGTCGTGGCTTCGTTTACTCGAAACACGCGCATCGGTCTTGCTTGTGCGTCGATGCTCGCTGTGTGCGGGTTCCTCGGCGCTGAGTATTGGACCGAGACGGCGAAGACGATCGGCATGATCATGGTCTCGGTGACCTTGTGCGCGGTTGTTGGAATTCCGCTTGGGATCCTGTCCGGACGCTTCGATGCAGTCTGGAGCGTGGTCCGACCAGCGCTCGACGCAATGCAGGTTGTGCACTCGTTCGTATTCATGTTGCCGTTCATCTTCTTCTTCGGCTTGGGCAACGTCTCAGCCACGATGGTGACCATGGTGTTCGCCCTGCCGCCGCTTGTGCGTCTCACCAACCTCGGCATCCGCCAGGTACCAGAAGACGTCGTGGAAGCGTCACGCGCCTACGGGGCGACCGAGCTCCGCGTGCTTACCGATGTCCAACTGCCACTCGCGCGCCCTGCGATCATGACCGGACTCAACCAAACGCTGCTCCTTGCGATCTCGATGCTCGGTATTGCAGCCCTGATGGGTGCGGGCGGCCTAGGACGACTTCTGTTCCGCGCGATCAACAACTTGAACCTTGGCCTCGCGGCATCCGCCGGCCTTGCCTTCTTCTTAGTGGCCGTGATCCTCGACCGGATCTCCCAGACAGAAGCTCAGGACGGCGTGAGCCTGTTCGTGAAGATTCGACAGGCATTCGCGTACCGCGCCGATCCGGAGGGCCTCTTGGAGGTTCAAGCCGACCAGGCGCTGCCCGTCGATGAAGAGGTCAGCGAGCGTCTCGCTCCGGTTACCTCGAGTGAGCGCATGGGTCTGCTCGTCATGACCGGCGGTCTTGTGCTGACACTCATCTCGCTGTTCCTGCCATGGGCGAACGACGCCGGATTGGTCGCGAGTTGGGGCCGATTCGCCGATGAGGACCTCGCAGGACAATCGTTCAACGGCTTCGAGGCCTCGGGCGGGACGTTCTTCGGGATCATCCTCGGGATCTTTGCGGTGCTCGGCATATTGGCGAGTGTTCGTCCAATGCTCTCCTTCCCTAGGGGACTCGGGCGTACGTTGCTGAAGGGCCAGGGTTACCTGCTCTCCGGTATCGGAGCGATCATCGTGGTGATCTGGCTGCTCAACGTCTTCGGGACATCAACCGGTCCGCTGGCCACAATCGGCCTGTGGCTGTTTGCGATCTGTGTCGCATTGGTCGTGATCGAATCGTTTGTTGGCGGAACACCTCGACTCGGTGCCGATGGTGGGCTCATCGCCAGCATCGCTGTCCTGGGCTCCGCCTTGGGTTACGCCCTTCTGCAGCCTTCGCAGTGGGTCGTGAACTACTCCGACGGAGCAGGTGTTTGGCTGGCACTCCTCGGCGGAGCAATCGCTGTCGCCGGTGGTGTCATGGCGGTCTTCAAGGCTCCGTATGGCCCACGTCGTCCGCTTCCGGTCGACGTCTCCTGGGGTCGCGTGATCGCTGGCGGCTTCGCCACACTGCTCATCGTCGGATCGGCGCTTGGTGTTGGCGAACGAGACGATGCAAATGGTGGCTGGGGCTGGTACTTCGACGACCGGGTCGAGGCCATTCAGCGCACGTCAGCTGACGTTCCTCCAGATATCGCAGACGAAATCGAGCGTCTTCGTACCGAAGCTGGCGACGATATCAACAAGCAGATCGCCAACGCTCAGGCGATCACCAACCTGATGAACACCGTGCAGACGGGTGACAAGGTGATCCACAGCGGTGTCGACTCCGATGGGCCGGCTCTCGGTTGGATATCGATGGTGTTGGCTGTTCTTGCCTTGGGATTTGCCATTCCTGCAAGTGGGCTACTCGGCGGTGGTGAACAGATCCGTTGGAAGGCATCTGTGTTGTTCGCCGGAACCGGCTTAGCAATCATGATCATCCCGATGGCCTTTATCTTGGGCATCGTGCGAGTCGGAGTCGGGTCGACGACACTTGGCGGCATCGGAGCGTTCATGACGTTCATCGGCGGTGTCATTATCTTCTCGAGCGGCCGAAGTGTGGTCAACGAGTTCCGACGTCGGAAGATCTTTTCCGATGTCGCACATCTTGAGGCGTCGCGCATCGCAGCAGAAAGTGATGAGCTCATCGAGGATCCTGGGGCAGAACTTGAAGAAGCGCTGGGTGGAGCAGGCAGTGACGCCAGCTGACTGAGATACTTGCAGATTCTGGGGCAATGAGTACCCGGGTATCGCGCGACCAAAATAGCCCCGGATTGTGCGATACCGTGTTAACGATAAAATATCCCAAGGAGGGGATTTCTCAATGAAGACAACAAAGAAGAGCCTTTGGCTCGCTTTGCTTACTGTGGTCGCGCTTTTCGCGGTGGCCTGCGGTAGTGACGCGGACGATGTGGCATCAGATGCGGCCGATGCCGCTGACGACGTTGCAGACGTTGCAGACGATTCCGCTGATGATGTAGCTGATGATGTAGCTGACGTCGTAGAGGACGCAACCGATGCTGGCGGAGACCTGCCAGGTTCGGGCAAGTCGATCACCATGGGTCGCGCCAACTGGTCCTCGGGCTACGTGCAGGCACAGATCCTTCACAACCTTCTCGAAGAGATTGGTTATGAGGTCGCGAGCCCGTCGGATGCGGAATTCGCTCCTGACCTCGCATACCAGGCCATGGCCACGGGCGAGATGGACTTCTGGGCCAACAGCTGGTACCCAGGTCACCTCGCGTGGTGGGAAGGTGAGCTCCCCGACGGTTCGAACGTTGGTGACAACCTCGAGCGCCTCGAAGGTTCTCTCATGCCCGGTGGCGGTCTCCAGGGTTACCTCGTGACCAAGTCATGGGCTGACGAAAACGGCGTTACCACACTCGACCAGATCAACGACGACGAAGCTCTCTGGAGCCAGCTCGATTCCGACGGCAACGGCAAAGGCGAGATCTACGGCTGCCCAGAGGACTGGACCTGTGATGACATCATCACCGCAACCATCCAGTTCGCTGGTTGGGAGCAGCTCGAGCAGACCCAGGCTGGCTACGACGCGATGTTCGCGGAGTTCCTCACCAAGGCACAGGCTGGCGAGCCAGCGATCATCTACACGTGGACCCCGACGTCGTACCTCGCCCAGGCAATTCCTGGTCAGACGACGATGTGGCTCTCCACAAATGATGCTTCGGTGCTCGACGACTCGAACCCAACCAAT
>CAXMRH010000193.1:0-6830 GCA_964196045.1 uncultured Chthoniobacterales bacterium
CCGATCCGCTTCGATTGCAGCAGCGTTCGAGTCGATGACATCTTGATAGCGGCCGCAGAGTACGTCGATGTGTGTCGGCATGTGTTCGAGGTGTCCAGCATGGGGAACGAGCCCGCGCAACAGGTCGCCCGCCGGAAGTGCAAGCTCGGGGTGGGGCGACATCTCCATCAAGTGCAGATAGAGGTGCAGCACGCCGGGGTGAGCCTGGCCCGCTGCGGTGGCAATAGCTCGCTCGAGAACGTCCCGAGCCTCGACGGTGTCCGCGCCCTCCGCTGGCTGACCAGCCGCCAGGTCCCAGAGATCCCATGGGGTGCGGTTCATGAGCGCCTCGGCAAACAGCGATGCCACATCGAGGTCGTCAGAGTTCGCCCCGTACACCTCCCGCATCGCGGCTGCGTACTCGTCGGTCCATATCGAACTGTCACCGTCAGGCGTAGGAGAGGGGTAGCGGGCCGGCAAGGCCGCGATCAACGCGGCTTCGACACCCGTGACACCTCCGCTGTCAGCAGCATTCAGGGCCGCCTGGGTTGCGGAGTAGCAGACCGAGATGGAGCTCGTTAGATCCACCTCGTCGAACGCCTCCCAGGGTTTGTTGTAGTTCGGGCCGCTCGCATAGGCGATGCCCCATTGGGCCATTGCACAGTCGGGATCGGTTTCCAAGGCCCGCTCGAAACAACGCACCGCTTCCTCATGATTGAACCCATACGTCCAGATCAGACCGCGGTCGAACCACAGTTGGGTCTCAGCTGAAGACGTCGAGATGGCTCGGTGATGGTCGCCCAGTTCGTAGTAGTCCGAGTCCGCTTTCATTGGTTATGTCCCTGCCTCGTCATCGAGTCGAGACTAAACGGAACGCGCAATCGAGGCGAATGAAAGCTCTGACAGCGTCAGCCGGTCCACCAGTCGTTTGACTTGAGCCGATCTCTCCCGCCGGTTGCGCCTCTTGCTGTAGTCGCGTGTGTACGGGCAGACGCGGACACACACGGCACAGTCGCTATTGATCTTCGACCAATACCCGAAGCACTTTTCACCATCGACGGACCACTTCTTGACCCCCTTGATGCTCGAGATGTTGATGGGTTGCCAGCTCGGCTCGCCATGGGGAATTGCCTTCGCGGGACACTTGTCGGCGCAGCGGTCGCACTGCTCGCAGAACTCCTTCACCCCAAACGTCTCAGCTCACGACTCGCCTGGGCGGGCGGGCCCACGTCCACCTTTTCGCTGGCGCCGTCCCGCAACATCGAGAGCGGGTCGAGGAACCCATCACGCCGATCGTCGCCCTCGAACATCTCGGCGAAGATGTCCGCTACATGCCACGAGGCGTTGCGGATCGTCTCGTCCCACCGCGAACGGGTGAACACATCGTTCACCTGGCTGAACCGCTCGAAGTCGGGCGTGATGTGTGCGGGTTCGCGTTCGGGCTCTACCACGCTGCTCAGCCTGGCACTGCTACCGCGCCTCGCGAGCATTCTCCACGACCGCCACGCGGTGCATGACTCGGCGGTGGGGGAGATAGTCGGCAACCGCGTAATGTTGCGTGCCGCGGTTGTCCCAGATCGCAATGGTGTTCGGCTTCCAGCGAAGGCGAACGTGGTGCTTGGGACGGTTGATTCGATCGAAGAGCTCGGTCAGGAGGCGGCCACCCTCGGGAGCAGACAGGCCGATGATGAATCGAGTGAAGGATTCGCTGACATTCAGGTAAGGCCGCCCGGTGACTGGATGATGCGTCACCATTGGATGCACGGCCGTGCCGGCGTTCCTGTAAGCGTCGAGCACACCATCGTTGCCGCCATCGCGGTACGCCGGAGTGCGAAAGGCGCCCATGTCGTGGACGGCCTCGAGCTCGGCGAGGTCGTCCTTCATGCCTGACGGAAGTGAGTCATACACCGAATACATGCTTGCCCAGAGCGTGTCACCGCCGGCGGGTGGAATCACCACACCCTTGAGAATCGAGGCGAACGGAGGTGTTGCTCGATAGGTCATGTCGGCGTGCCATTCGGCGGCGTCGGGAAGATCGTCGTCTTTCCATTCGATGATCACCACGTCGTCAGAGTCTTCGTGGGTGACATAGGAGTGATGGCGGGCGCCGAGGGTTCCCAACGCACTGCCGAGCTCAGCCATCTTCTTCGGCGACAGATCGAGCTCGCGCAAGAAGATCACTTGATGCTCCATGATCAGCTCATGGAGTGCATCAGCCACCTCCGACGTGATCTCCGCGTGCGGATCGAGGCCGGTGATGTCTGCGCCAAGTGCGGGTGTGAGGCGGTCAGCGATGAGCGACATGGCCAAAGAATAGAGCATGTTCACGAAACTGAACACTCGTCCAGTCACTACATTTCGCGCTTGTCAGCTCGCGTCGACTGGGGCGGCCCACTCCACGAGATGGCACGCCGCCATATGTTCGGCGTCTCCGGGAACCTGGCGTTGCGCAGGAACCTCGCTGCTGCATTTGCCCTCGATGGCCACGGGACATCGAGGATGAAATGTGCAGCCGCTCGGCGGGTTGAGCGGGCTTGGTACGTCGCCCTGAAGAACGATCCGCTCGCGAGCGCGGCCCGGGTCGGGAATCGGAATCGCGGAGAGCAGCGCTTTTGTGTACGGGTGTGTGGGAACGCGGTACAACGACTCCTGGTCGGTCAGCTCCACGATGCGCCCGAGGTACATCACCCCGACTCGGTCACTGATGTGTTCGACCACCGCAAGGTTGTGTGCGATGAACAACAGTGTCAGATTGAGCTCACTTTGGAGCTCTTTGAGAAGGTTCAGGACCTGCGCCTGGACCGAGACGTCAAGGGCCGAGACGGGCTCATCGGCGACCACAAGATCGGGTTTGAGAATGAGAGCTCGAGCGATTCCAATTCTCTGCCGCTGACCGCCCGAGAACTCATGTGGGTAGCGGCCGGTGTGGCTTGAGCGAATTCCCACGAGCTCCAACATTCGTTGTACTCGCTCGTGGCGTTCGTCCTTGTCCCCGACGCCGTGCAGGCGAAGTCCTTCGGCGATCGAATCGCCCACCTGAGCCCGAGGGTCGAGCGACGAGTACGGGTCCTGGAAGATGATCTGCATCCGTCGACGGAACGGCTTGAGCGCTTTGCCCTTCAGCTGCGTGATGTCGGTCCCGTCGAACTTGATCGTTCCCGATGTCGGCTCGATCAGCCGAACGAGAAGTCGGCCAAGTGTGGTCTTGCCACAGCCCGACTCACCAACGAGTCCCACGGTCTCGCCGCGGCCAATCGTCAGATCGACTCCAGCAACCGCGTTCACGGTACCGACCTGCCGATGCAGGACGCCGCCCTTCACGGGAAAACCCTTCACCAGGTCCGTAATTTCGACGAGCGGCTCACTCATCGGACGCCTCCGAGTAGAGCCAACACCGAACGTCATGATCTGGTGCAACCTCCAACAATTCTGGTTCGTGTTCGAGGCAGATGTCGAGTTCATGTTGAAGGCGTGAGACGCACCTCGAGGCGAAGCGGCATCCCGGCGGGAGGTCGATGAGTGAAGGGACGATGCCAGGAATGGTGTCGAGCTTCTCGGTACGTGAGCCCAGTTTGGGAATCGAACCGATGAGGCCCTTCGTATACGGATGTTTTGGATCCTTGAACAACGTGTGCACATCGGTTTGCTCGACGACCTGGCCTGCGTACATCACTGCCACTCGGTCAGCCATTTCCGCGACCACGCCCAGATCATGGGTTATCAAGATGACCGCGGTCTTTCCCGACTGCTGAAGCTCGCGCATGAGGTCGAGGATCTGTGCCTGAATTGTGACATCGAGAGCGGTCGTAGGTTCGTCGGCGATGAGTAGTTCGGGTTCACACGCCAGAGCCATGGCGATCATGATTCGTTGCGCCATACCCCCCGACAGTTCATGGGGAAAAGCCTTAGCTCGCGAGACGGGGTCGGGAATTCCGACCCGTTTGAGCATGTCGATGACTCGCTCTTGCTCGACCGACTTGCTCCAATCTCGGTGGAGCTCGAACACCTCTTTGATCTGCGCTCCGGCCCGGTGTACGGGGTTGAGAGATGATTGCGGCTGCTGGAAGATCATCGACATCTGCTCGCCACGGAGATCGCGAACATCGTCTGGTTTCATGTCGGCGAGGTTCATGCCGTTGAAGAGGATCTCGCCGGCGACGACCTTGCCAGGATGGGAAACGAGTCCCATGATCGACAGGGCGGTCACAGACTTTCCACAACCGGACTCACCCACGATGCCCAACACCTCGCCGCGGTCGACATGCAGCGAGACATTGTCGACTGCTGTCACCAACCCGTCTCGTGTATCGAACTGAGTCGTCAGTCCGCGGATGTCGAGCATGACCTCATTCGACGCCGGAGTTGGTGCGGGGCTGGATTCGGTCGATGTCATCGGTTCAGTGTGGGGTCGAGGGCATCGCGTAGTCCGTCGCCGATGAGGTTGAAGCCGAGCACCGTGAGCATGATCGCGAGCCCGGGGAAGAACACCAGGTGAGGTGACGTGAACACTTGGTTGCGCTCAGAGGCCAGCATTGATCCCCATTCGGCGAGTGGTGGCTGCGCCCCGAGGCCCAAGAATGACAGTCCGGCGGCTTCCAGAATCGCCGTGGCGATGCCGAGCGTGGCGAGAACAACAAGCGGGGTCATCGCGTTGGGAATGACACGGCGCAGCAGGATTTGCCGAGGCGCAGCTCCCAGTGCACGGGCCGCGGCCACGTAGTCGGTCTCTTTGATTGCAAGCACTTGGGCACGCATGACGCGCGCATACGCGGGAATACTCACGACCGCGATAGCGATCAGCGCGTTGCGCAGGCCTGGGCCGAATACCGAGACGATCGTGATCGCGAGCAGGAGCGACGGGAAGCCGAGAACCACGTCCATGATCCGCATGATGATGTTGTCGAGCCAGCCGCCGGCGTAGCCCGCGACCGCGCCGAGCGATGTTCCGACCACGAGTGCAAGCGTGACGGTGAACAAACCGAGCGTGAGGCTGACCCGGCTGCCATAGACGATTCTCGAGAACTGGTCGCGGGTGTTTCCGTCCGTGCCGAGGATGTGTTGTGGCAGTTCGGAGTCGCAGCCGAAGATGTGTACACACGGCGAGGCGCGTCGAGTGATGTTCTCGACCTCTCCGACGAGCACATCATTGGGGTCGAAGGGTGCAATGAGCGGGGCGAAGATGGCCACGAACACCAGGAACATGACGATCGTGAGGCCGATCATTCCCGACTTGCGCCCGCGAAAGCGCTTCATCGCCAGGCGGCCCTGGCTGAGCGGCTTCTCGGTGAGAAGCGACTGGTCGGCTGCCAGAGCTTCCAGCTGTTCGATTGCTTGTTTGTTGGAAAGCATCGTCACTCAACCCTGATCGTCGGGTCGAGGTAGGCATAGGACAGATCGACGAGCAGGTTCACGACCACGTAACCCGATGCGATCACCACCGTAAACCCTTGCACGATGGCGTAATCACGGCCAGTGATGGCGTCGAATAACGCGCGGCCTACCCCGGACAGGTTGAAGACCGTTTCGGTTAGGACCGCTCCGCCGAGAAGAAGGCCCATCTGCAGGCCAATGATTGTGACGACGGGCAGCAGCGAGTTGCGCAGCGCATGGTATCGAACAACCCGGCCCTCCTTGGCCCCTTTGGCCCGCGCTGTGCGGATGTAGTCCTTGCCCATGACCTCGAGAAGCGAGCTACGGGTGATCCGGGCGATGATCGCGAGCGGGATGGTCGCCAGTGCTATCGACGGAAGGATCATGTGTTTGATCGCGTCGCCAAACACACTCCACTGGCCGGTGATGAACGCGTTGAAGATGAAGTGATTTCCGATGAACTCATGGAGCTTCGCCCAGAACCCTTCCTCGCCAACATCCCATCCCCACCTCTCGTAGTACGGGTCAGACAGAGTGCCAGCCGACAATCGCCCGGAGGGCGGTAACGCCAACGGCGTGTCCTTGAGGATGACGGCGAAGAAGTAAGCGAGCATGAGGCCGAGCCAGAAGACTGGCATCGACACACCGACGTTTGCGAATGCCATCGTTGCGCTGTCGACAGCGGTGTTGTGTTTGCGAGCAGCGAGGACTCCGAGTGGCACGCCCACGAGTACAGCGATCACGAGCGCCGAAAATGCCAACTCGACCGTGAGCGGAAGTCGTTCGACCAAGAGCTGGTTGACCGGTTGAGAAAAACGAATCGAGTCGCCGAGGTCGAGTGTGGCGACGTCACGCATATAGATGCCGAGTTGCACCAGGGTCGGTTCGTCGAGCCCATTGGCCTCGTTGAAGCGCATGCACCCTTCTGGCGTCGCCTGCTCCCCGAGCATCGCTGTACACGGGTCTCCGGGAATTGCCCGAATCAGAAAGAAAACGACAACAACGATCCCCACGAGGACCGGTATTGCTGAGAGGGTTCGTCGAACGATGAATGAAAGCATGTCGGAACAGTTCGGAGACCCCCGAGAGGGGCGCAGCGTTCACGCCCCTCCCCGGGAATCATCTCGAAGTGATGTGTTATCCGTTCAGCAGACCACCCCAGAGGTAGTCGTAGTAGGTCCACGCACCGGTGTTGCCCACGTGGAGCGGGCTGGATGCATCGAGCCCGGCCGTGAACGTTGCAACAACATCGTTTGCGTCGAGGTCTGAACCGTCATGGAACTTGACTCCCGTTCGCAGGTTGCAGATCCAAGTTGTTCCGGCGTCGTCGGGTGCACACGCGGTTGCGAGCTGCGGAATCGGCGTACCGTCGGGTGCGTAGCCGTACAGACCTTCGAGTACCTGTGCGCACGCTCGAAGCGACTCACCGTCTGACTCATCGGCGCAGTAGATCGAGATCGGCTCGTTGCCCTGCATGAAGA
>CAXMRH010000194.1:0-24526 GCA_964196045.1 uncultured Chthoniobacterales bacterium
TTCCATCGCTGCCGCGATCGCCGCGCTTGTGCTGTGTCTTCGTGCTGGGCTGCCTTTGTTACGAAGGATCGTGCTCGAGTCGATTCCGGTTCTCGGGACCGCATCGTTCCTCTCGCTCGTTGCGGGCATTCTCATCGAGAAGCAGCTCGGCTCGTTTCTCGAACAACCGGCGCTCCTGATCTTAGTTCCGGCCTACTTCGGGATGGCGGGTGCACTTGGCGGAATTCTGTCGAGCCGCCTCGGCACGAAAGTGCATCTGGGCCTCGTGCAGTCGACTGCGTGGCCACAGCGAGAGGCACTCCTCGACATGCGATCGATTGCGCTCTTGGCCATGCCGATCTTCGCCCTTGTGGGCATGGCTGCGCACCTTGGTTCCGTCGTAGTCGGCGCCGAGAGTCCAGGATTTGTGATGATGGTCGCTGTCGCTTCGCTCGCCGGAGTGGGCGCGACGCTAGTCGTGGTCGCGGTCGCCTACTACGGCACACTTGCCGCAGTGCGATTCGGACTCGACCCGGACACCGCGGCGATACCACTCACGAACTCCGCACTCGACCTTGTTGGAGCCTTCACACTCGTTGGCACGATCGTGCTACTCGGGGTCGGAACATGAACCAAGGCTCTTTCCCTCTTCACTCCCATTCCCTACCATGGCGGACACCAAGCTGATGGATGACAAACCCCGAAACCTCCGCACACTGCTCGCCGAGGCCAAAGACACCTCCGAGCTCATGGTCGACCTCGCCTACGCCGCCGTGTACTTTGGTGATCCAGAGATGGCAGACGAGGTCCGAGACCTTGAGTACAAGATGACGGAACTCGTTACAGACATGCGCTCCCTCGCCGTGCTGGGTGTTCGCCACCCCCGAGAGGCCCCGGGGATGAGTCGCGTCCTCCAGGTGATCTCGGCCATCGAGCGCATCGGGAACGATGCGGTAAACATCGCACGGACCGTCTCGAACCAGCTGGGAATTCCCACACATCTCGTCGAAGAGCTCAGCGGTGCCGAAGAGGTGTGCCACCGGGTTGTCGTTGCAGAGGATTCGATGATGGCGCGCCGGGCCCTTGTGGATCTCGAGCTTCCAGTCCTCACAGGAATGCGCGTCCTCGCTATTCGAGGAGGAGACGGTTGGACGACAACTGTCTCCGGAGGAAGAATTCTGGTCCCCGGGGACGTGCTATTCCTCGAAGGGCCTCCCGGAGGCATCCCCACCGTCCGCGAGTTGGCCGGTGCGGAGCCGCGACCAGAGACGACTCCCACGAGCGAGCCAATCGAGGAGCTCGACCGGGCGATCGACCTGCTCGTCGAGATGAAGAACGTGTCGGAGGCGGCCGTGGGTCTTGCGTACAGCGCACTGGTGTTGGGCGACCGTGGCTTGGCTGCAGAGGTTCGACACCTCGAGATTCGCCTTGACGAAATGCACGACCAACTCGAAACATGGGTCTTACGAGCCGCGGCTTCGAGAACCGATCCCTCGCCGCTGCGGGGTCTGTTGCATCTGGCCGCAGCGTCGGAGGACATCGGCGATCAGGCTTCGCAGATGGTCATGTTCGTCGAAAACGGTGAAGAGATTCACCCGGTCCTCGGCGTTGCGCTGGCAGACGCGGACGAAGTTGTTCTCCGGGTCCCCGTTGCAGAGGGATGTTTGGCAGATGGCGCTCTGCTTTCGAGTCTGCAGCTCGATGTGGCACCCGGCTACATCGTCCTGGCAATCAAACGGGGAGCGACCTACCGCTCTCGGCCAAGAGGCCATGACCGCCTGATGGTCGGCGACGAGGTCATCGCCAGCGGGCCAGACGAAGGGCGAGAACAGTTAGCCGAAATATTCGGCTGGAGACTTGTCGCGGACGAGGAAGCCGGAGATCATGAGCTCGCTGCGCTCTAGTTGAGGCCTAGCGTTTCGCGGCTTCACGATTTGCTCGAGGCGAACGGAGCCTGACGACGTCGTCCGCTCGTGAGTACGCCGCCTCGAGGCGGGTGTTGCCCAGGTGCCAACGTCGGATGGCGACGATCACCACGTTGATCGCGAGCACTACTGCTCCGGCTACGAACCCAGTAATGATGCGTTCGCGATCCCAGCTGAGGACGCCAGCTCCACACACGACGGTGACGACGCTCAAGGCAACAACGACTCCGGGGCGAAACGGAGCAATCCACGAGGCCGCCACCGATCGGCGACGGATCGTTGCCGTCGTGTCCGAAAAGGTGTCGTTGTGTCGTCCCAAGACACGTCAACGTACTGTGGGCAACCCCCGTCTTCTGCATCGAGGCGCGCGCAACCACCGATATCGTTCGCTGAATGGATTCGGATCTTCGACTGCTCACCGTTCATGCACACCCCGATGATGAGGCATCAAAGGGCGCAGGAACGATTGCGAAATACAGCGCTGAAGGCGTGCGATGTGTACTCGTGTGCTGCACGGGCGGTGAAGCAGGCGACATCTTGAACGAGGCGATGAACACGCAATGGAATCGGGACAATATTGCTGCGGTGCGCCGGGCTGAACTGGACAAGTCGGCAGAGATCCTCGGGTATGACCGCGTAGCAATGCTCGGCTACCGAGACTCAGGCATGCCGGACATGCCCGATAACAAACACCCTGATGCCTTCGCCAACGCTCCGCTGGAAGAGGCCACCGAGCGCCTTGTCGCACTTATTCGACAGGAGCGTCCCCACGTGATCGTTACCTACAGCGACCATCAGACTGGCTATCTTCACCCTGACCACCTGCGCGTGAACGACATCAGCATCCCCGCATTTCACGTCGCCGGCGACCCGGACGCGTTTCCCGATGCCGGCGAGCCTTGGACGCCGCAGAAGATGTACTACACGGCATGGTCCAAGCACCGCATCGAGTTGACACACGAAGAATGCCTAGAGGTCAACGGTGAAAGCCCCTTCGACGAGCGCTTCTTGGATCGTGAATCCGAAGATCACCTGATCACGACGAAGATCGAGGTCGAGAAGTACTGGGACAATCGCTGCGACGCCTTGTTGGCGCATGCGACCCAGGTCGACCCAAACGAACCGTTCTGGTTTCCGCTTCCACGCGATATTGCTGCAGCGGTGTATCCGTGGGACGACTATGAATTGGCCATGGCAACGTTCGACGTTCACACTCCCGAGGACGATCTGTTTGCAGGAATCCGAGAGGGAAGTGCGGCCTGATGCCTCGGTATGACCAAGCATGGTGTGACCAGATCGTCGCCGATGCTGGTGGGGCGCACGACAAGTCGGACGAACAGATGCGGGTCCTGTACATCGTGACGGATACCGAAGAAGGCAAGGTTGCCTTTCACCTCGACTTCGACGCAAACGGCGCGACCTTGACCGGTGTAACGGCGGGCAAGCTCCCCAGGGGCGAAAAAGCGGACATTACGGTCACCCTCAAAGAGAGCGTGTTCGTCGAGATCGGTGAGGGAACGAGATCGCGAGACGCGGCATTCATGCGAGGGGACCTGAAGATCGAGGGTGCCTACAATCGCTGGCTCGATGGCCTTGTTCCACTGTTCGAGACGGAGTCGTGGACGACGGCGTGGAGCGCAGCTTCCGCGGCCTAGAGCGTCAGCGCGACGAGGTAGTCACCTCATCGGGGTCGAGAGGTACGTCGGGTCCGCCACAGGCGCTCCAGAGTCCCAACGCCTGTGTTCTCGCCGACGTCGTGACCGCGTGGAGATCCGTCGCATAGGTGTCGTTTGGCGGGTAGATCGATAAATCGGCGAAGCCCAGCCGTAGCAACTCGCGATTGATGAACAGATCGTCACTGCGTCGATAGATGTATGCGAGGAGCCGCCCGAAGTGATCACGGGCTTCGACGTCGCGCTCGAGCCGTACCTCGGTGCCTGGAGGAAGAAGAGAGGCGACGTAGGTCGACGCTTCTGCTCCGAAACACTGCACGGGACGATTGCGGTCGACGGTCTCGGGCGTGTCGACACCGAGGAGCCGGATAATCTCTTCCGTTCCTTCAGCGAATTCCACGATGACCGTGTCGCCATCGATCACCGACGAGACGATGGGACTTGTGGCCTCAACGGCGAGCGCCCTGTCATTCGAGCAGGCCGTTGCGACGACACACGCGAAGGCCAGCGAAGTCAGCCCTTGGATTCGGCGTCGTGTGACAACAACCCGACGGAATCTTCGACCACGACGCGTCTCGCGACGGTTCTTCGACGACACTTCGTGCCTTTCGGGCGCGTCCGCTGCTGGCGCACACAGGAGGTGGCGGGCGGGTGAGGCCGAAACGGTCCGAAACCGTGATTGCAGGATAACTCAGGCGGCGAGGTCGAGAGAGGTCGAACGTGTTGCTTGCAGAATGGCGCGAGCCTGAGCCACGCCCTTGCGGCCGATCTCTCGGGTCTCGTCATCGAGCTGCCAATGGTGTGCCGACGTTGTTTCGTCGGTGACCAACAACAGCTGCGCCTGCACTGCGCTGATTCGTGGGGAGCTGCTTTTTGTTGCCATGTCATAAGTATCAACATGGGGTGTGACACGATGATTCCCATGACCCTTCGAGAGACCATCCAGACCAACCTCGTCGCAGCGATGAAGGCTGGCAACGACGTCGAAAAGACCACCCTCCGTGCTGTTCTGACCGCGATCAAGACCACAGAGGCGGGCGCGGGAGCGGATGGCGAACTCGACGATTCCGCGGTGATGAAACTGATCGCTACGGAGATCAAACAACGAAACGAAGCGGCCGAGATCTACGCCGACGCAAATGAAGATGAACGTGCGGCGAAAGAGCGGGCCGAGCGCGCGGTCCTCCAGGCATACATGCCAGAACCCCTTTCCGCAGACGAGCTCGGCACGCTTGTCGCAGCAGTCATCGCTGAGGGTGGGTACAGCACGAAGAAGGACATGGGCGCGGCTATCAAGGAAGTCATGACCCGCGCGGACGGTCGGGTTGACGGCAAGACCGTCTCCGGAGCGGTCGGCCAGGCGCTCAGCTGATGAGTGAGCGAGTACATCCACGGCGGTGGGGAATGACTGTTCCACTGAACGACGGACCGCTGCATCAACAGGAGGGCCTCGTTCGCCGACTCGAGGAGCTTGGCTACACCGACCTCTGGTCAGCTGAGGCAATGGGAGTCGACGGTCTGTCACCGCTGCTCCTTGGCTCACAGTGGGCGCCGAGTATGCGCCTTGGGACGGCGATCCTCCCCGCCTTCACTCGTGGCCCGGCGCTCATGGCGCAGACGGTGGCCGGTATGTGTGAGGCCGCTCCCGGTAGGTTCGTCCTCGGCCTTGGAACGTCCTCCAACGTCATTGTGGAGAACTGGAACAGCGTCGATTTCAGCGAGCCATACAAACGGACGCGCGACATGGTCCGATTCCTCCGGGACGCCCTGACCGGCGAAAAGGTGACGGAGGTCTACGACACGTTCGAAGTGAAGGGGTTTCGTCTGATGGCGAGCGTCGAGGAGCAGCCGAAGATCCTCATTGCGGCGCTTCGTGAAGGCATGTTGCGCATGGCCGCGCGAGAAGCCGACGGAGCCATCCTCAACTGGCTGGCCCCCGGCGACTTGGCCACCCTCGCCCCCATCGTTCGTGAGCAGAATCCCCATGCGGAGCTGGCGGCACGGATCTTTGTCGTGCCAACGGACGACGCCGACACGGCCCGCGCTGTTGGCCGATACCTCATGGCGGCGTACATCAACGTGCCGGTATACCGGGCTTTCCACGAATGGATGGGCCGTGCCGACGCGATGCAGGAGCACTGGGACCTCTGGGCTGCTGGCGACCGCAAGGCCGCGCTGGCTGCACTACCCGACTCGGTGATTGATGAGTTGGTCGTCCATGGAACGGCGGAACAATGTAAAGCCCGGATCACCGAGTACATGGACAAAGGGATCGACACGGCAGCGATCGCGATCGTCATGGGTTCGGGCACCAGCGACGCCGAAGCAATCGAGATGCTTGCGCCTGCCGCTCACTTCGTTCGCTAACCGAGTTTCATCCCTGGGGGGCTGGAACGTCGCGGTTAGATGGCGGCTTGTTCTGTCCTACGTGCTTTCGGGGCTTGACGGACAATAATCACAGCTGCGTTTTGAGAAATTTGTGGTCGAGGTCTCTAGCGTGGCTGAGGCGGTACAACCAGGAGAAACCCCATGCTCGCTCGATTTGTTGAGGTCTTCGCGTCACGGCCGCGTCCGTCCGTGCTGCTTTGGCTCGTCGTGCTTGCGTTCGGCGTCCTGTCCTACCTGTTCCTGTTGCCTCGCGAGGGCTTCCCTCCGGTTGACGTGCCCATCTCGGTAGGTGCTGGCGGATACTTCGTCGACGACCAAGATCGAGTCGATGAAGAAGTGACCTCGCCGCTTGCGGGGGCCGTTCTTGCACTCGAGGACGTGGAGAGCGTTCAGAGCTTCTCACGCGACTCGTCGTTCTCGATCGTCGCACATCTGGAGTCTGGCGTATCGAGTGTGGAAGGGGCCGCGCTCATCGACGAGGCGGCCAACACGGTCGACCTACCGCCCGAAGCGCAGTTGTTTACCCGGTCGATCGATGCATCCAAGTTCCTCGAAGAGGGCTACGACATCTTGATCGGCGTGTACGCCGATGTCGGGACGACCGGTGAAGAGCTTGAAGCTGCTGCGAACGCAATCGTTGCTGAAATCACTCACCCAGACATCGCGTCGGCGCAAGTAGAGGAATTGTTCGATGCCGGTATCAATCCCGAGAGCGGCGAAGAGGTCGTGCTCGAAGTCGAGTTCAACCAGCTCACCGACGCGAACAACGAGTTCCGGCCGTCGATCGCGATCGGCGTCAAGGCGAACCCGGATGTCGACGCCATTGCGATCCGCGAGGCGACCGATATTGCTCTCGAGCGAGCAAAGACGAACTTGCCCGACGGGTTCGAGGCGGTCGTCGCTATCGACTTCGCGACCCTCGTTCGTCAACAGATCTCCTCACTCCAGGGCAATGTGCTTCTTGGCATCGTTGTTGTTGCGATCGTGACACTTCTGCTCATCTCGTGGCGCGCATCGATCATCACCGCTCTGTTCATCTTGACGGTGTTGGCGGCCTCGGTCGGCGGGCTCTATCTCGTTGGCATCTCCCTCAATACGATCTCGCTGTTCGGTCTTGTCTTGGCGCTCGGTCTGTTCGTAGATGACGCGATCGTGATCACGGAGTCGATCGATGCGTTCCGCGAAGGCGACGAAGACGATCTCCGGGTCATTCGCCGCGCGATCACTCGGGTGGGTAGTGCAAGTGTCGCTGGCACGCTCACGACGGTGTTGGTATTTGCCCCGATGCTCCTCATCGGTGGTGTGCTCGGCGGATTCATCCGGATCCTGCCGATCACGATCATCTTGGCATTGCTGGTCTCCTTGGTCCTGTCGCTGGTGTTCATCCCGGTTGCCTCGCGTTATCTGGTCCTGTCTGCTCCGAAGTCAAGTGGGCCTCTTGGACGTGCGGAGGAGTGGGTCGGTGACAAGGTTGGCTCCCTGCCTGCGGCCACAGGCGGGAAGGGCGTCGCCATCGGTATTGGCGGGTTCCTGTTGAGCCTCGCGCTCTTCTTCGTTGGTATCGGGGTGTTTGCCCCCAATGTCGGCTTCAACATCTTCCCGCCGGCGAAGGACTCGATCAACATCGCACTCGAGATCACGTACGAACCAGGCACGCCGATTGACGAGGCGAAACAGATCGCACTCGACGTGAATCAGCAGGCGTCGGAATCCCTTGGTGACGAGCTCGAACTGGGGTATTTGTACATCGGCGATGAGGCCACGGCTTTGGCGCAATTCAACCTCACACCTATCGGTGGTCGCCCCACAGTGCACGAACTTGTCGATCAGCTTCAACTGATAGGCGATTCACGCGACGACGCACGAGTGGTGTTCTCCGCGATTTCCAACGGTCCACCAGAACTGCTCTTCCCCTTCACCATGCAGGTGTTCGGCGAAGACATCGACACCGTGACGGCTGCTGCCGAAGCAATGCGAGTCGATCTCGACGGTCGAGCCCTCGAGCTCTCGAATGGTGATACGTACAAGGTCATCGAGACCGACGTGGCTCTCGATGATGTAGTGGCCCGCGAAGACGGTCGCAGGCTCGTTGAAGTTCGCGCACGATTCGACAACGCTTCCGTCACGAGCGTGACCGCGTCGACTCAAGAGTTCTTCGAGGACAACTATGGGCCCGTCGAACTGACCGCTCTCGGGCTCGACGAGAATGCACTTGGCTTCGACTTCGGGCTCGAGTCCGACAACCAGGAATCGTTCGCGGCACTTCCGTTCGCGTTTCTCGCGGCGCTGGGAGCGATGCTCGTGCTTCTCGTCATCCAGTTCCGCTCGACCGTTCAATGGCTGCTCGTGTTTCTGGCGATTCCGTTCAGCTTCTTCGGGGTCTTCGGTGGTCTCTTGCTCACGGACAACGAGCTGAGCTTCTTCGTGATGCTTGGCCTGATCGGTCTGATTGGTATCGCCGTGAACAACACGATCTTGTTGGTTGACTTCGCGAATCAGGAGCGCGACCTCGGTGCCGATCGGAGAACAGCGATCTCAACCGCAGTCAAAAGGCGATTCCGTCCGCTGGTGGCGACGTCGTTCACGACAGTTGGTGGTTTGCTGCCACTCGCGTTGTCTGACCCGTTCTGGGAAGGGCTCGCATTCACGATCATCTTCGGTCTGCTGTCGAGCACCTTCCTCGTCATCGTGTCGTTCCCGTACTACTACCTGGCAGTGGAGTGGCTCCGGGACCGGATTCGGACTCCATGGCGACGTGGTGCCAAGTTTGATGATGCCGAGGCAGCAGCCCTGCTCGCCAACGAGCCGTTGATCAGCTAGATCATCGGGTGGCCGCCTCTACTGGGCGGGGGACTCGCGATAGAGACGCACACTCGTCGCTATCACCCAAATCCCGGCAGGGATTAATCCGATCAGTGCGATCTCGCTGACCGGAATGATGAGGAGCAGCGGGGCGATGATGCCTAATCCGGCTAACCAGACGGGGGCCGACTTCGCCGGAAGGGCGGCAAGAGTGGCGGCGAGGATGAAGATGGCGAAACCGATGTGGACTGCCAAGAAATAGCCGCTCCACACAGCGAAGACTCCCTGAAGCGCTTCTGGGCTGATCTCACCTGCAGAGTTGACCATGCCGAAGCGCAATGCTGCGTCGGCTGCGAGTCCGGTCGCAGCAACTACGCCTCCACCGATCACGGTCGACGACAAAACCGAAGATGAATTCTCGTCGCGCATCGCGGACGCCAGCTTTCCCACAAAGAGAAGGAGCGCGAACAACGCCACCGCCAGTATCAGGCTGCTGATTCGCAACTGTGTCCCGTTGTCGGTGAAGAAGTCGACGACTTCGCTAGTCGACGCGTCGAGGCTCGGCTGTGCGCCACCGAGCGCAAGGCCGACGACGAGCAAGACAACGAAGGCGACCCCGGCGAGCGGCATGAACCGCTCAATTGATCGGTCCATGACAAATCCCCCTGGTTAACGATCCGGACCGGATGGCCAGTTCAGTGGCTTCGACTCTACGTGACCTCTAACTGTTGCTTGGTAGCGAGCGCTTCTTGCGACGGCTTAGTTTGAGCGGTCTGCGATCAGCTTCCTGGCGTCGCGTACGTCGGCGATCTCGAGATCCGGCGACAACTTGGAGAGGACAGCCTCGAGCTCGGCAGCCAGGTCGGTGGACTCGCCTCGCCCTTTCTGGAATCGTCCGAGGCTGACAAGGGCGCGTAATTCAAGCAGGACAGCGCCCTGTGTGCGGGCCTGTTGGGCAGCGCGCTCGAACCAGATCGCGCACTCTGGGTCATCGGGGCGCACGCGAGCTGCGATCTCGCCTCGGATACGAAAGAGCTCAGCATTCCACCAGTTGGTTCGAGACGGTTCGGTCGGCGCCAGGACGTCGTCGATGCCCTCCAGCGCCTCGATCGAGGCACCGCTTCTGGACATGGCGTCGTAGTACGCGCACTCGAGTGGGAAGGTGTGAGCTCCCCACAGCCTGCGCCAGGACACGGAGGAGTCGCGCATCAGACTGAGACCCCCCTCCAGCTGGCCCGATTCGACCATCGCTGCACCTTCGTACCCGCGTGCCATGCCAATCGCCCAAGGTGGCACCTTGCCCTTGAGCGCGAGGTCCATGAGCGAGTCTGAGTGCGCCTTCACCGCTTCCGAGTCCCGGTCGAGAAGCGCGATCAGGGCCGCCGCCCCAACCGCTGTGAGCAGCGTGTAACTGTGCCCGAGCCGCCCCGCGAGGTCCACCCCCGCTTGCGCTTCGATCTTGGCCTGCTCCGGAGAACCGCCGAGCCAGGACGTGAGACTCAAAATCCAGTAAGTGCAAACGCCCGGGTCATGTCCTCCGTATGCGTAGGTGAGCCAGTGGTGTTTGTCGGCGTCGTAGATCGACGAACCTTCCTCCGCGTGCGAACGAGCCCCTGCGAACTCCCCGACCACCAGCAGTGTTGCCCACTGGGCATGATGAGCCTCAAGTATGAGTGCCGGATCCTGGAGTTCCGTGGCAAATTCGAGCAACTCGTCGGCTTCAGAGACGTCTGGCCCGATGTCAGCCGTTGCATACCCACGGTTCCAGCGGCCCCACAGTGCCCGGTAGTGCTGTTCGGGCGTGCGGGCGTGCTGATTCTTAGACAAGACCCGTTCGTAGGCATCTCTCACCTCGGGTGCCCTCGGGCCGAGCATCTGTGTGTCGGCGAGAGCCTTTGTCAGCAACAGCCCAACCTCGACGCTGTCCCTCTTTTGTGATTCGGCTAGTTGGTCGACAAGAGCGAGGCCGCGAGACACGCTGTCGAGGCTTTCACGAAGCGCGGATGTTTCGAGGGCCTGGTCAGCTGCGCGCTGCCAGTAGGCAGTAGCCGCCTCGAGGTTGCCGGCTTCCTGCCAGTGGCGAGCCAGACGACTCGGATCCGACACCGTGATCTCGGACCGTTCGGATTCGAGCACCTCCGCGATGCGGCCATGATGGCTTCGACGGTTTTCCCGAAGCATCGACTGTTGAGCGATCTCACGGATGAGGGTGTGCTTGAACCGATAGCTCGCTGCAGGCGGTTCACCCCGTTGCATGATGATCCCCGCGTCGACCAGCGTGGCGAGCTCGTTCGCCAAGAGGTCCTTTTCTACTCCAGCCACCGCGGCAAGGAGCTCGAAGTCGAACCTTGCGCCAATCGCTGCGCCGAGCTGGGCGATTCCCTTGCCCGAGGACAACCGATCGAGCCGAGCCATCAGAGAGTCATGGAGCGTTGCTGGGACCGTGATCGCGGGTAGCTGAGCTGATAGGAGAAAGGCGTCATCGCCCTCCTCGAGCTGATCTCCAGCGAGCACACCTTTCGTCACCTCTTCCACGAAGAGTGGGATTCCGTCGGATTTCTCTACGATCTCCTCCTCAACGGCGGGCGGCAGCGGCTTCGCTCCGCTGAGACCGCGAATGATGTCGACGCATGCGTCACGCGACACGGGACTGAGCGGCAGTGTTGTCGTGTTGGCAAGGCCCTCGAACGACGCAGCGAACTGCGGACGGTGCGTCACGATCAGCATCATCGGCACCGAGGGCGTGAGATCTACAAGTCGCTCGAGTAGCTCGCTGCTCGTGGGATCGAGCCAGTGTGCGTCCTCGACAATACAGATCAATGGCGCCTTGTCCGTTTCAGCCATTATCCAGTCGACCACGGCTCCGAGAAGCCTCGAGTGGCGCTCGTCGGGATCGGGGACCAGTTCGGCAACCGACGGACCTCCCGCGACCGACAACAAGGCCGACATCAGCTGCTTGGCCTCCCTCGTCGACCCTGAGCCAGAGGAGATGAACGACTCGAGTTTGGCCAGCTTTTCGCTCGCGGTGTCGCTCTCGGCAAGCCTGGCCAAAGATTCGATATGAGCGATGACAGGATGAAGGGACATGCTCTCGTGAAAGCCAGAACACTGAAGCCGAATCTCCGAATGCGAGATATCGGCGACCACATCCATTAACGCTTCGATCATCCTCGACTTGCCGACACCGGCTTCACCGCCTAGCAGGACAACCTGCCCGTCACCACCGCGCGCCAAGTCCCACCGCCGCTGCAAGAGAGCCAACTCCTCGTCTCGCCCGACGAGTGGAGTGAGACCCTCTCCATGTGATCTGTGGAAACGGGATCCTGGAAGGATCCCATCGACTCGATACGAATGGTCACCGACTCTGGTGGACAGGTATGCGGCACCAGCCAGGACGTAACTGTGCACATTTATCAACACACTCCCAGGCTCAGCGGCGTCCCTGAGCTGGCCGGCGAGCTTCGGCGCTTCACCGGCGATTTCCTCCGGGCCAGGGCCTACAACAACGGTGCCGGTGGCAACGCCGACACGTGCCGCCCACCGCGGATCGGCAGCGATCTGAAGGGCGGCCCGAATCGTTCGCTCTACGTCGTGCTCGTGCGCCTGTGGAAATCCGAAATAGGCGATCAGTCCACCATCGGGCAGGGCTGAGGGTCTCCCGTCGAATCGCTCGATCGTTTCGGCCCACGCCGTCTGGTACTCGTTGACGAGTGCGCGGAGATCCTCAGGGTCGAGATCCGCCGACAGGCTTTGAGCGAGACCACAACAGAGAACGGTCAACTGGCGGCGCTCGGCCTCAATTGCGCTGGGCGCTGTATCCGGCGCCGCCTGCTCTGAGGACGTCGCAGCATCTTCAGGAAGACCTGACTCGGCCGCGACAGGAGTCGAGTCCTGAGCGAGAATATTTGCTTCGAGAGTTCGCAAAGCCTGCCCGGGCTCAATGCCCATCTCCTCGACGAGAAGGTTGCGGTGGGCCGAGTAGACACGCAGTGCCTCGGCGTGACGACCCGTCATGGCGAGCGCCGTCATGTGCGTCGCCGTCAATCGCTCCCGCAACGGATGATCGCTGGACAACCTGATGATCCGCGGTAGCCATGAGGCCGCGTCTCCCATCTCAATGGCGAGCTCAGCGCGAAGTTCCTCTGCCGACAGCACCATCTCGGACAGCCGTACTACCTCGTGCTGCGCAAAGTCCTCATAGGCCATGTCGGCCAGCGGGTTACCCCTGACCAGAGCGAGCGCCTCATCGAGTGTCGCAGCAACCGACTCACTGGGCTTGGCGGCAGCGTCGAATCGCGCCCCACTGACCAGGTCCTCGAATTGGACCGAGTCAAGCTGCTCCTCACTGATACGCAGCGCGTATCCGTTCGATTCGGTGACGAGCAAGGTCTTTCCGTCGCTGTCGCCCGCGCTCAGCGCTCTTCTGAGGTTCGAGACGTAGGTGCGCAGTCCGGCCACCGGCTGTGCGGGAGGGCTCTCACCCCATAAGTCGTCGACAAGCTTGTCGACGGAGACAGTGGTGTTGAAGTCGATCAGCAGGATCGCCAGTAGCTGGCGTTCTTTAGGCGTCCCGATATCGATCGGTCGGCCGTCGATGCTTACCTCAAGGGATCCGAGCAAACCGAACTGAATTGGCGCGACGACGTCCACCCCCAGCAGATAGCTCAAGATCGGAGCATAGCTGCGGGAGGGTGGCGAGTCTTAAGGGGAACTCGGGGACGGAACTCGCCCTGAGTTCAGTAGGACAGAAGCCGCGCCGCTCGGCTCGAAACTCCAGGAACCTGGTAACCGGGGCCGACGGCTTCGCGATATCGGCGGGCATCGAACCCTCGTGAGTTGTTGGGACGATTTGTGTGAGCGACTTTGTTGGTCATTGTGTTCTCTCCTCGTAGGTGCTTCCGACTTACACACGCATCGTCACGGAAGAGGATTGGAGAATCATTGGGAAGACATCGGACCAACGTCGGAGGATGATTGGAAGCCGTCACAGCGGGTCCGGGTGTGACCTGGAGAACATACCAATGCTCCAGAATCGTTGAATTGGCAGCAGTTCTGGACGCCAGAGAGAGCGCCGTACCGTACAGGGGTCCGTGACGCGCAGGGGTCGGCGTTCGAGTCCCTCAAGGCCCACAGATCGTTGTGGTTTCGACAACGTTGCCTCCTTTTCGGAGCAGATACGGGCATTCGCGGTATCTCTCTCGATGTCGATGTCACGAAACGCGGCGTGACGGCTCCGGCGGGGCCTCCGGTCGATTCTTCAAGCCTTGCGAGTGAGAGCGTCGCGCAACTGTTCGACGGTCGGTGAGCCGTCTTTGGTTTGGTACACCCGGCACGCCAACGTGCCGGCAGCAGGGGTATCAGGATCGGCGAACGGGTCGACGCCGTCGATGAGTACGCTCGGCGATCCTCTGAAGCCGACTTCAGCAGCCTCTTCGGGGGTCTCGACAAGCTGCATCACAACCGACACACGGAGACCCTCGATGGCCTCTTCAAGCCGTTCATGAGTGGTTTGCCAATTCGGGCAGCCGTCGAAGTATTGGAATGTAATTTCCGTCATGAGTTTCCTTTCGTGTTTAGGCCTGGATCGCCGAGTGAGGACGACTCGATGACGTGACAAATACACGCCTCATCGAGGCTTGGCCGGTCTGGGAGCGACAACGACATCGCTTCCAGTGCTTCTAGATCGCTCAGCAGCAGCTTCAGCTCGCTGATCTGCTGCTTGGTGTCCGTGATCCGACGAGACAACAAGCTGCGGACGTAGTTACACGGCGGCGCTCCTGCCTCTCGTGCAGCACCAATCTCACGGATCTCAGCCAGACTCAGTCCGAGGGCCCGGGCTTGTTTGACAAATCTCAGACGATCAACATCGCTCTCGGTGTAGCTGCGGTAGCCAGCCTCTGTCCGAGCTGGCTTGGGTAGGACACCCTCCGCCTCGTAGAACCGGATGGTCGGGGCGTCGGTACCGACGCGCTCAGCAATCTCACCGATTCTCATCGGGCGGGTGCTGGTCTGAGATGTCGTGTTAGTTGCCATGTCTCCTCACCAATGAGGGTAAACCTTCAAGCCACTTGAAGGTCAAGACTCAACGCGCAGGGTATGTGTCTTGACCTTCAAGGAGGTTGAAGGCGTACCGTCGGCTCCATGAACCGAGTGGAGATCGATCCACGACGCCACCGACTGGCATCATTCCTGTCCGTCATGGTGGTGTCGTTGGTAGCTGCAGCTGGCTATGTGGGCTTCCGCAGTGCTGGTCATCTCAACCTCGGAACCACTGCGGGAGCCGGCGTCGTCGTCCTCGCAGTGGTGACTGGATTCTCGGCGTTCTTCTCGCCGTGCTCATTTCCTCTCCTGCTCGGGCTACTTGCTTCGTCCGACGCCTCGACCGCCAGGGGACAAACCAAAAGTGATGGCTTTCGCACAGCCATCACCGTCGGACTCGGGGCAACAATGTTCTTTCTCCTAGTCGGTGTCCTGGTTGGCATCGTTGGCGAGGGTCTGGCACGGAACGTCGGGTTTTCCACGGTGCAAGGCCGAGCATTGCGAGTGGTCGTCGCAGCAGTCGTCATCACAGCGGGAAGCGTCCAGCTGGGATTCCTCAAAGTCCCATTCCATCGACTCACGACGCTCGTCGGGCCCATCGACAGCCCGCGAGTAGAGATATCGAGTCGTCACAGTCGCTCTTCACAGGTGCTCTACGGTTTTGGCTTCGTCATTGCAGCCTTCGGTTGAACGGGCCCATTGATCGCCGGTCTGGCGACCCAATCTGCAGCCAGCGGCGGTCTCGCAACTTCAGTTGCCGCATTCGGGATCGCTTCAGCAGTCTTTGTCGCGATGCTCACGATCGGTGCGATCACGCTGGCCGTCGTCTCAGATCGCCGAATAACCGATCTCAAAGCACAAGGACCTCACGTCAAACGGCTTGGCGGGACACCGCTGATCGTAATTGGCCTGTGGTTCGTCTTTCTCGCCGTTGCGAACCCGACCTACTTGACTCTTTGAGCACCAGTGCACGACGCTGATCCCACGCTGGCGAGCGGACTCTTCCAGACGGTCGTGGACATGATCAGACTCATCCGTGCATAGGTAGCAAAACCCCCTAGCCAGACCATTCAGGGTGTGAAAGCTATCCCTAAGGCCCACAGATCGTTGTGGTTTAGACAACGCTCACAGTGCTTCAGTTGAATCTTCGGCGAGCCCCGTTCTTGCCCGTGGTGATCGGTTTCAGGTGGGCAATGCAGCACCGCGTGGCTCTAGGTTGACGTCGTGTCCGGCCTGAGTCGAGAACAGATCACAGACGAGGCTCTCGGTGCGTCGCTGGAGTTGCCGCATCGACCAGTGGTGCAATCGATTCTGAATCAATGACCGTATTCTTGGGGGCGCTTGCCGCGGTGATGTTCGGTGTTGGCGACCTTGTGGCTGGATTAGGCGGCCGCCGGGACGGGTCGATCAACGCTCCAGTAGGTATTGCGTTCGTTGCCTCGGGAGTTGGCGCTGTCCTGAGCGGTTCCTACCTGCTCGCGCTGTCCGACGATGTGTTCACCGGCAACGACCTCTATTGGGCTGTAGCTGCGGCGGTGTTCATGTCTGCCGCTCGCCCCTTGCTGTACAGGGGAATGGCGATCGGTCCGATCGTTGTGTTCGCCCCGATCTTTGCCCTAGTTGCGCTGGTTGTCCCAGCCCTTCTCGGCGTAGTTGTGGGCCAATCCCTGGCACCGTTAGAGCTCATCGCAGTGCTCGTGGCCATCCCGGCAGTAGTACTGATGTCGAGCGAGCACCGACTCCCCAGATTTAGCGAATTCCGATCGAGCACAGTCGTCGCCAGCGCAGCGATGACAGGAGCCCTAATAGGACTGGGCGGCCTGTTTCTCTCATTCATCTCCGACGGTGCGGGTGCCGCCCCAGCCTTCGTGGTCGCGATCGCTGGACTCGCGGTGATTCCTCTGGTTGCCCGAACCATCGGACTCTCGGTTCAGATCACCCGAACCACCACGAAGTTCGGACTCGTCGTGGGCTGCACCAGCATCGTGGCAATTGTCCTCGCGTCCATCACCTATCAGCGAGGCAATGCCGCCATCGGGGCCGCCCTCATCGGGCTATCACCAGGGGTATCGATAGCCCTCGCCTGGAAGTTCCTCCACGAACGACTCTGGCCTATACAAATCGCCGGCGCCGTCTTCGGAGCCCTCACCGTTATCCTGTTCGCCCTCGGCACCTGAGAGCAACCAGGTCGCCCTCGGGGTTTGAAAGCTATCCCTCACGGCCCACCAACGAAATCGCTCGGCGACGACGCTTGGGGCCGGTGGCCGGCCGTTACCTAGACAGCGATGGCGTCGCTGTCGACGAGTTGGTGCTCGAGGCCCTTTTCGTCGAACGTTCCCCAATACTCGACCACCCGGCCGTCACGGAGACGGGCGATGCCCGTCTCGCCGGCGGTCACCCGCTTGCCCGTCGGGGCATGCGTGGCGGTGAACGACTGCTGTCGAGCGACACGGTCGTCATCGGCGGTGATCGCGTCCATAGTCCAGACCGCATCGGGGAACGTAGACGTGAACCCCGCGAACCATGTCCGGAAGCCCTCCACCGTGGACGGCACGTCCGGCGGCAGGCTGTGGTCGATCGCCCCGTCGCTGAGGTAATCGCTGGCTCGACTGACGTCTCCGCTGTTCAGGACGTGTTCCATGAATCCCTGCAGGACGGCAACGTTGGCCTTCTCTTGTTCGGTCCAGTTCGACATCTTCATTCTCCTTTGTGGGTTTACTTGCGCAGCGCAAGTAGTTACGATCAAGATACTTGCGTTGCGCAAGTAGTGCAAGTAGGAATAGCGAAGTTGTTTGGAGGATGGTTGTGAGAGATCCGGATCGGCTGACCGAGGATGAGGTCGCCGCGTGGGATGGGATGTTGCACGTTCACTCGCTCGTCATTCGCGCCTTCGACGAACTCCTCCGTGCCGAGTTCGATTTCACGATCGGCGAGTTCGACGTGCTCTCCACCTTGCAAGAGGCACCAGACGGCGACGGCTTGCGCATGTCCGATTTGGCCGACCGCGTCCGAGGTTCGCCGAGCCGCATGACGCGTCGCGTCGAAGCACTGGAGGAGCTCGGCTATGTGGAACGGCGGCCCGACCCCGACGACGGCCGGGCGGTTCGGGCCCACATCACCGACCGAGGAAATTCGCTGATGGACTCGATCGCCCGATCCCATCATGCACTCGTGCGTGCGACGTACCTCGATCACGTCACCGACGCCGAGCAGCGCCAGTTGGGGGATCTCTGGCGACGTATGATCGGCTGACTTGGCGGCAACCGCCACTAGTCAGTTCGAGCTGGTCAGCCCCACTCACCGGTGCCGAGTAGCGACAGCGCATCGCCGTCGGCGGTTACAGGCTCACCAACCCATAATCCGGCTGCCTCGGCGACAGAGAGACGTCCACCTCCGCTGCCCCAGGTCACGTAGTCGACGAGGTCGTCGGCGTTCCCGAAATTGCCGGAGGTGTACAGGCCGACTTCGCCGCCATCTTGGGTTAGCCCTCCGATCGACACCTCGATCGCCTCCCCGGCAGCGAGCGCCTGGCCGGGCAGCTCGACATACGCAGGTCGATTGCAGAGCCAATGGCCAGTGAGGTCGACGGATTCCTGACCGCTGTTCGTGATCGTGGCCACACCAGCCAAGAAGTCGACCTCGGTGACACGAAGTTCGGAACCGGCTGTCACCGGTGAGCTCGACTCGATATCGGGGGCGACCGTGGTGGTATCGGCTGCTTCAGATTCCTCGACGATCGTTGCGGTCGAGTCGTCGTCGGAGCCGCAGGCCGCGGCGACCAAGGCGAGCAGCAACACCACTATCAACAGGTTTCGCGGATTCTTCTTCATCGTTCGCCCTCCGTGCCGGTCGCGCGCGTAGATGCGCACGCAAGAGAAACCATCAACACGGACAACGAATTCCGTCGTGCTGTGTGGGTCATCTCTGGCCGGGCACTGTTTTGGTCGATTCGCTATCCACGAGCGCCCATTCCTCACGGAAGCGGAAGGCCTCGAATTCTGTGGGCTGGGGGGCCTGGGTCTCAATCCATCGAACCGGTTCGTCGCCCACAGTTTCGAAGGAATGAAAGCAACCGACCGCAGTCCACACATATTGACCGGCTTCAACAATAAATCGTTCCCCGTTCACGACGGCTTCCGCCTTGCCGGAAAGGAAGTAGTAGATCTCCTCATGGGGGTGATCGTGAGAGCCTCCTTTGCCTCCAGGTTCGAACTGCACCAAAAACATGGACAAATGTTGAGCCCCCATCGAGCGGTCGACAAATTCTTTGAGAATCACGCCGTGAATGGAGTTCGATCGGGCACCGACTCCGGAAATCGCGCCACCTTCAGTCGGCATCTGCGACTCGTCAAACTTGCCAAGGAATTTCACCCGCGGGTCGTCCAGATTCGGTACGAGCCCGGTTCTCGCTGGCGCCTCCTGAGAGAGGAAGAACGTGTCCCGAAAATCGCTGTCCAGTGGCTTGGGCTGGGGAGCCATCATTTCGAATAGTCGCACCGGCTTGTCGGTGGCGTTGCAGAATGCGTAGGGCGTTGCTTTGTGAATGAGTCCGTAGTGGCCGGTCGATAATTCGTAGGCCTGCTGCCCGATTGAGGCGATAACGGTTCCGTCGAGCACATAGAAGCTCTTTTCGAACGCGTGCATGACCGGGCTGTGATATCCGCCTGGCGCGATCTCAACCAGGCCGACACCCATATGGACCGACGCCGGCGATATCGCGTGGCTCACCAGGACCTGACGGAGATAACCCTCACAATGTGATGCGTAGATCTCCGGAACTACGAACTTTCGCTCGTCGATGGAACCTACATAAAACTGTGACACAACGTTTCTCCTAGCGGCTCGAGCCCATCGACCACTATGGCCGACTAACGGTCCGTGAGGAAGAGTTACCGAATCTCTTCTCATTCGCGGTAACGGCGTCGGGCGCAAGGCCAGATATGTACCGATGGGGTCATTGTGATGTTGGGTTAGCGTGTCGTCGAAGCGCATACGACTGGACTGGCGCCGAACCCAATCCGCTGGGGAGCGCCCCATGACAACGTTTCCAACCGTCAGCGACGATCGTCGCCCTGGAGATGCTGACCCCGCATCCTGGCAGGGTTCGAGTGCTCATCGACACCGATGCCGCAAACGAGGGCGACGATCAATTTGCGATCACATGGGCGCTGTTGTCGCTCGATCGGCTCGACGTCGAAGCCATCGTTGCGGAGCCATTTTCGAGGCAATATCACAAAGAGTATTTGCTCGAGGCGGTCCGCGCGGAAGCTGACCCATCCACAACCGAAGAGATCGGCGACGCTGCAGCCTGGTTGCAGCGTCTCAAAGACGCAGGCATCGAGCCGAGCGAGCTCACATTCGAAACAGCAGCCGAAGGTATGGAGCTGTCGTTCATCGAAATCGAGACCTTGATGCAAAAACTCGGCATGTCGTCGACCGGCATAGCTTTTCGCGGCGCCGACCGATTCAGGGACTCACCGGACGACATCGTCGAAAGCGAAGGCGCCCACCGTATTATCGAAGCGGCGATGTCAGACGACGATCGCCTGTTGCATGTTGTCGCAATCGGCGCGGTCACCAATATCGCGGCAGCGCTGCTGATCGAACCGGAGATCGCCACCCGGATGGTGGTGTCGTGGACCTCCGCCTACCCGACGTGGGCGGGCCTCAGCAATGCACCCTCTATGAACCTCGTGCAAGATCAACACGCCTCACGAATTCTGCTCGAATCTGGGGTGCCGTTGATCTATTTGCCCGGTTATTACCTCGGCGCACAACTTGTCATGTCATTGCCCGAATCCGAAGCCTGGGTGAAGGGGCAGGGAGAGATCGGCGACTACCTCCACCACCTCTACACCCACAATCCGATGAGGGAGCAAATGTTGTCAGAGGCATTTCCCGGCCAAACGTGGGTGTGCTGGGACTTCATCAACTTCGCATGGCTCATCGACCCGACATGGGGGGCCTTGGCATTGAGCGTCACGAAATCCCCGATTGTGTGATCGTCGAGGGATCCTGGTGGCGTGAGGAGCGTCAGGAATGGCGGCTCGGCTACCTCACGGATGTGCGGGAGCTCGGCTTCCCCGACATCTATCTTGGGCGGCACGGTGATCGCACGATTGCTTTCTGTATGGCCTATGGGGCTCCCCGCGCTGTGGAGATCATCACGATGTTCGCCGCGATAGGCACTCGCCTCGCGATCCAGATTGGAACCTGCGGGGGCTGCAGGCCGAGCTCGAGCCAGGCGACGTCATCGTCCCCGACATCGTGCGATGCGAGGACGGCGTCTCTCATCTTTATGGAGCAGATCCGTCGACGACTTTTGCGACCCCTTTGGAGGTTGAGCGCGCACGAGTCCTGCTCGAAGCGCGTGGCCGAACGGTTCGAGTCGGACCACATGTGACGTTCCCGTCCCTGTTCGCGGAGTCTGTTCCAATGATGGAGGCGTGGCATTCCGACGGCTTGTTATCGGTCGACATGGAGACCGCAACAACTCTGAGCGTGGCCGAAGAGTCTGGGTGCGAGGCGGTGTCATTGCTCGTCGTATGGGACGAACTCACCCGAGGACGTCGGTTTCTCGATCCCATGACTGCGGAAGCTGAGGCCGAGTTGAACCAGAGCAACACGGACGTCTTCGAGGTAGCGCTCGATCTCGCCGTCCGCGGGACCTCGGCCGACGAGGTTGACCAGCTCTGACGTAGTTCGGCCCTGGGCTAGATCAAGTCACTGTGCCCGTACCAACTCTGCTGCAACAGCTTCTCCGACCTCGGCTGCGGCCATGGAGTAGCCGCGAGTGAAGCTGGCGTCGAATCCGGTTTCCCCAAGGGTCGTCAGTGCCGATGATTTTGCATGCGCATGCGAATGTCGTGCATATGGGGGTGCGGTTGGGTCGGCGTGCTGAGATCGGATTGCTTCGGCGGCTCCGACAGCCAAGGCAGCGTCGTGTGGCGATTCGTCTGCTACGAACCACAGTGCTGTGTGGTCGAGACAGTGCGCAAAACACACTTTTGTGAAACCATCGGCACCGTATGTCTCGACTGCAGCCATCAGTTCGCTCTTGGCGTCTTCGTGATCGCCGATCGATTCGAGGGCCAGTGCTCTGACCTCATGCGCATGCCCAAGCACTAGGAGATCGTCCGCATCTCGACTCGCGTCAACGAGGCGATCGGCGTACTCGAACGAATTGTTTGGATCGCCAAACTGCACATGCCACAGGCCGAGGAGAAACTGACTCTTCCAGCGATAGAAGCCTCGGTCGCCCGATTGCTCGAAGTAGCGGTTCGCTTCCTCGAGCATGTCAAGAACTCTTGTCTGGTCAGTCGTCATCGTTGCTCCACATCGCAGTAGCCAGGAAAAGTTTTGCCTTTGCCGAGCCTTCGTCGTCGGCCGCAGCCGCACACAGCTCGAGGCATCGTTCGAGGATCGGAACTGCTTTGGTGAGGTCGTTCTGAAGGATCAGCAGGAACCCTTGGGCGCTCAGAACGGAAGCAAGGACATAATCAGGAACCTCGCCCGCACCGAGAAGTCGATCAACCCACGAAGTTCCCTCCCGAAGTGCACGTGTCGAGAGAAATCCGCCGTGATCGCCCGATTCGACAAGAAATGCTTGCAACGCGGCGAGCAGCCGCATACCCGTTTCGGGAGATCCTTGTTCACGTGAACGTTCGAGCACGACTTCGATGTCGTCTCGAGCCCTTTCGATGCGATGCAGCCACTCGCGAGAACCTCCGGCGTACAGTGCCGCGTTCGCTGCCTCTGCGAGCGATATCGCCCAATTGCTGTGCTCGGCAGCGATAGATCGAGCGTTCGACTGACTCGCCAGCTTCATCCGGGCGTAATGCTGGATAGTCGTCAGCATCCGGTAGGAGATTCCACCCGAGTGTCGGGTTACTTCGAGCAGCGACTTGTCGACCAGGCCCACCAGCAGCGGCAATACGTCGCAAGCCTCTACATCCGCAGCTACAGCGACCTTCTCGGCGCCGAAGCGGTCGAATGCGCCGGCGAAGATGCCCAATGCTACGAACAGGCTTTTCTCGTCGGGTTGAAGGAGATCAAAGCTCCAACCCACAGTCGCCTCGAGTGTGCGTTGGTGAGCGAGAGCCGAACGGCTCCCGCTGACCAGCACCGAGAAACGATCCTTCAGTCCCTCCGCGACATCGGTCAACGTCAACGCGCGGAGGGGTGCGGCTGCAAGCTCAATGGCGAGTGGGAGTCCGTCGAGTCGTTCGCAGATCGAGGTGACCGCGCCCACAGTCTCGTTAGTCAACTCGAACGCTGGGTCGGCGAGCTTTGCCTTTTGGACAAACAGTTCGATTACATCGGGCGGCGCGTCAAGATTGACCATCTCACTGCTGGGAGTGTCCATGGGGTGGATGGTCATGACCGTCTCATCTGGCAGCCGAAGCGGTTCACGACTGGTCACCAGAAGATGTACGTCCGGACATCCGCTGAGCAGGGCGTCGACGAGTGATGCCGCGGCATCAACAACGTGTTCGCAGTTGTCCAAGATAATGAGACGCGATGAGTGCTGGAGGTGCCCGATGACGCCTGCGAGCGTGTCCTCACCGAACTGCGGACTGAAGGTGAGGGCTGCTGCCAGCGCATCCGGCACGGATCGTGGGTCGGAGACCGGTCCGAACTCAACAAGCCACACGCCGTCGGGCCACGAGCCGAGAGCTTGCCTCGCTGTGTGGAGGGCCAGACTGGTCTTGCCGACGCCACCGACACCTGTCAGCGTGACAAGGCGGGAGTCACCGAGGAGGCCGCCGACTTGCCCGATCTCGTCGGAGCGGCCAACGAAGACAGACCCGCGGTGATCGACGTTACCGCGCTCAGTCTCGGGGGCCGCGTCCACGCTGGGGGTCAGCTCGGGGTCTTGCCGCAGCATCTGGCTCTCGAGCGATCGAAGTGCGACGGATGGCTCGAGTCCGAGCTCTTCGCCGAGCGTTCGGTGCGCCTCCTGATAGACGCGCAACGCCTCGGCCTGACGCCCAGACCGATACAGGCACAGCATCAGCTGCCCCCAGAAGGGCTCGCGGAGAGGATGTTCACGGACCAGAACCTCGAGTTCGCCTGTGAGCTCCTGCGCAGACCCGAGTTCGATGTCAAGAGTGATGCGCCGCTCGAGGCACTCCAACTTGAGCTGTTCGAGCCGCTGTGCCTCGAGTTGGGCGAACGTCAAGTACGAAACGTCAGACAGAGCGGGGCCGTTCCACATGTCGAGCGCCTCGGCCAGTTCAGCCGATGCCTGCAGCGGGTTGTCCTGAGCAATTTGTAATGCATCTGCTACGCCTCGTTCGAATCGGTCAGCGTCCAACGCGATGGATGCAGGGTCAATGACATATCCGGCGGGTGTCGTCGCGATCACTGTGCCATCGGATCCGCGTGCTCGTCGCGGTTCCAGTACGTCGCGCAGCTTCGAAAGATGAAACTGCACGGTCTTGATCGTCGGCGTTTCGTCCTCCCACACCGCATCGAGGATCCGATCGGCGGAGCACACCCGGCCTCGGTTTACGAGCAGGTACAGCAGCAGGGCTCGCTGCTTCCGTGAGCTGACGATGATGAGGTCGCCCTCGGGCCCAACTATCTCAAGCGCCCCAAGGATATGGAACTCCAAGAACATGTTCCTTCCGGCGGGTTTCGGCGACTCTACCCCGAGTCTCTCCGACGAAACGCCGATGTCGGTTCCCGTGACAGGCGTCGTATTCAGTCCGCTGGCCG
>CAXMRH010000195.1:0-9989 GCA_964196045.1 uncultured Chthoniobacterales bacterium
ACGAGAACTGGAACGGGCTCGTCCGACAGTTCCTGCCCAAAGGCACAGACCTGTCATCACACACCCAAGACCAACTCGATGACATCTCTGCCTTGCTCAACGAACGGCCACGGAAGACACTCAACTGGGAAACACCCGCAGAACAATTCAACAAACTCGTCGCGGCCACCACTTGAAACCACCCTGACCCCTTACAGCGTCAGTTGATGTGGACGTCGGCGCTCATACCAGCGGGCGCAACACCAGGAACCCGCGAGTCGCGAGCAAACACCTCGGTCATTAGCGGGAGGAAATCGGAGATGGGCAGCGTCGGATAGTCAGGGTCGAAGCAGTTCTGGTCGTAGAGCTCACAGAATCGCACGCAGGCCTCATAGTGCTCGTTCGACGAATGGATGTCCCGGGCATTCCGATCGCCATCCATGTGGTGGAAGTAGTAGTACCCCTGAAAAAGACCATGGTGATTGATGACCCAGTGGGTTTCGTCGTCGACGTAGGGACGAAGAATTGCGGCAGCCGCGGCGCTGTGATTCGCTGGGGCGATGGGATCGCCGATGTCGTGGAGCAGTGCACCCACCACGAGATCGAGGGACTCGTCGGCTCGGTGTGCCCGCGAGGCCGACTGCAACGAGTGCTGATAACGATCGATCTGGTAGCCGAGCTTTGGCCCTTCCATGACTTTCAGTAGAGCCACGAGATTCTCGACGACCTCGGCCTGCGTATGTTCGGCATACAACGCGCCCAGGACCGCATAGTCCTCACGCGTGCCATCGGCCATCTGTGTCCAACTGACATGATTCATTGGCTGAACGTTCGTGCAAAACCACCATCGATGTCAATGCCGATGTGAAAACCAAGACGATCTGAAGACCGGGATTAGATCACCGATGACCGGTCTGCCCGATCGACAAGCAGAAGCACCAGCATCAAGATCACGCTGAGCGCCATGGCCTGACCACGAATGCTCTGCCCAGGTTGACTGAGCAGACGTCCAATGGCGAGCGGAACAATTTCTCAGCCCGGCACATGCCCGAGCTCCCCGTGGTTTCAGTTATGAGTTATGAGCAGTCAGCTTACGTCTGCGATGTCGAGTTTTCGCGACGCCGAGTGAGCCCGAGCTCGATTCGCTGAGCAGTGGGCGTCGTGGCGAGGCCCCCGAGTCCTGTGCAGCGCAACTCGCGGGCCATGAGCTCGCTCACGTTGCGATGGGCGTCGAGGACTTCGTCGAAGGGAATGACGTGGTCGTAACCGGCGATCGCCATGTTTGCGCAGCTCAACGCATTCGCTGCGCCGGTGACGTTTCGTCCCAGACAAGGGGCTTCGACGCGGTTGCCAACCGGATCACATATCAAACCGAGCACATTCTGAAGGGCTTGACTCGCCGCAGATAGCGACTGCGCGGCCGATCCGCCAGCAAGCTCGACTAGGGCCGCGGCGGCCATCGCAGCTCCAGCACCGGTTTCGGCCTGGCACCCGCCGACCTCGGCCGCGAAGCTCGATCGGTTCGCGACGAAGACACCGATCAAGCCGCCGGTCAACAAGGCGCGTTCCGACTGGTCAGCTGATGCATCGATCGAGTCGATGGTGGCGAGGAGTGCCCCGGGAAACGTGGCGCAGGAGCCTGCCGTGGGAGCAGCGACGATGACCTCCATGGCGCTTTTGGCCTCCATCAGGGCCGTCACGTAGGCGATCATGTCGTTGAGAAGCCCCGCGTCGAGCAGTTTTCGTGATCGCTGGAGTTCGACAAATCTGCCGCTCTGCCAGCCAAGTATCCGATCGTCGTACGAGGTCCCTGCCAATCCGGTTCGCACGCCTGTCCGCATGATTTCCAAGATCCGTCTGGCCTCGGTAAGCGCCTCTGTTTCGTCGATGCCACCCCGAGCTGTCTCGTAGGCGAGCGCCCAGTCGGAGAGCGGTCGTTTGTCGAGAAGCTCAGGATCGGGCATTTCGCTCGCATGAGAGAACGGAACAGTGAGCCCGCGCCGGGAACGAACCGGCAGAACGGATCGCAACCGGTGGACGGCGACGACTCCAGGAATCCCGTCTGTGTGCATCTCGTCCAATGGCTTCTGCGCCGAGACGACCACGAGTTGCGCCCCGTCGCTGCGTTCGGACACGACAACGTCGTCCACCATCTCCTCGTCGATGGCTGCCTCCACCTCGGCGGCGTCACCTTCCACGACGAGCAAGGTCACGGCATAGTCGCCGAACATCGACACCTTCCAGCCATCGAGTTCGATCACCTCGATCATCCCGCCACCGGTCGATACGGAGACCAGGTTGTGTGTCACGCCATCGCGGGATGCCTGGATGCGATAGGTGTTCGGATGCGGGTCGTCGAGACGGGGTTTGCGAATGACGATCGTCGTACCGGCGTCGGCAAGGAGAGCGGGGGAATCCGGCAGCCGCGAGTCGTCCGGAGCGAACCCGAGAAGGCCGCCATACAGACCCATGTCCGTGCCCTGACTTTCGTGTGTAGTCGCGAGCGATCCCTGGCTGTCGTAGTCGATCTCGAGTCGATCTGGCCGCCCTCCACACAGGTCACGAAGGAGTAGACCGATACGCACCGAGGCCGCAGAATGGGAGCTGGAAGGGCCGCGCATAACTGGTCCGATGACGTCATTGAAGATGCTCGGTGCAAGAGATGGTGCCATGAAGTGAGTATGTCACCTTGCGTCGCCGCTTCGTACCGCCGATAGTTCATGGTGATGTTGAACGAGGGTCGTGGTTTCCGAGTCGTATTTGCTGCCGCGGAGGCAGCGCCAATTGCGCGTGTGGGTGGACTGGCTGAGGCATCAGCGGGCCTGATTCGTTCGTTGCGTTCGACCGAAGAGGTCGAACTCGTTGTCGTGCTACCTGACTATGGCGACGTCGTTCTCGAGGACGAGGTCGAGTACGGGTTGGCCCTGCCAGACTGGGCGTCACCGGCTGGCGTTCGGAAGGGCATTGCGCCTGAGTTGGGCGAGGTGCATCTGGTCAGCGTCCCTGGGATGGCGCGACCTCATCCGTACGTGGATGAGTGGGGGACCGGCTGGCCAGACAACGATGTTCGCTTCTTCGCGTTCTCGGCTGCGATTGCGGCGATCGTTGATCGCGAGAACCCCGACCTCGTTCACCTGAACGATTGGCATACGGCGATGGCTCTTGCCTGGGTCGAGAAACCAGCCGTCTACACCGTCCATACGCTCGGCTATCAAGGCCATGCAGACATTGGTTGGTTGCGCGCGATCGACACGGATCGAGGGACGGCCTACGACCGATACGGTGCTGTCAACCCGGCGGCGGGAGCAATTGTGCTGGCAGAGCGGGTCGTGGCGGTGAGCCCGAATTACGCAGACGAGATCCTTGATCCCGCCCGAAGTGCAGGCCTCCACACCGTCCTCGAAGCCAAAGGGGATGCGTTGGTCGGCATTCGGAACGGCATCGACACCACGTTGTGGGACCCGCTGTCCGACCCGTATCTCTCGAAGAATTACGGCCGATCCACGCTCGACGCGAAGGCGACTTCGGCGGACTCCTTGCGGCGTCGGGTGGGGTGGTCCGATGACGATCGCCCAATCATCGGCATGGTTACTCGACTCGTCGAGCAGAAGGGCCTCGATATCGTCCTCGGCCTCATTCCCTATCTCGAGCGTATGGGTGCTCGGCTCGTGCTGCTGGGCAGTGGCGAGGAACGACTGTCGCTGTGGGCACGCGACCTCGCCGTGCAATATGCGGACAACTTCGCCTTCATCGAGGGATACGACCTCGCATGCGCACATGAGATCTTCGCCGGCGCCGATCTGTTGTGCATGCCCAGTCGTTTTGAACCGTGCGGTCTCGCACAGATGCAGGCCATGGCCTACGGAACGATTCCTGTGGTGACCCCAGTGGGTGGGCTCGTCGACACCGTGATCGACGACGACGTGTCTCCTGGCAGCGGCACCGGGTTCGTCGCGGTGACCATCGACATCCCGGGGATCCTCGACGCAATACACCGCGGGCTGGCTGCCTGGAAGCAGAAAAGTCGGCGTCGAGCCATTCAGAAGCGAGGCATGGCTTTCGACTGGTCGTGGGACAGTCCTCGCGATGAGCACCTCAAGCTCTATCGCGACGTGCTCGATCTCTAGAGGCAGGATCTTCGCAATCTGATTCTCGATCTGCTGCATCGAGGGCCACCTTGATCACTCATGTGTGCGCGTCGGGGAACCGACAGAGACCATACCGGACCACGAATACTTGAAGGAGCCCATGATGGCGCGTGTAGTTGCCTTGATGTTCGGTGTTCTTGCGCTGGCGGCATGCTCAAGTGACGACACCACGCGAGATGATGCTGGTGAGATCGTCGAGGGTGGCGACCTCGGCGTCTTCGTTGTCCGAGAGGGGGATTGTGTGAACATCCCTACCGATGACCAGCTCACCTCCTTCGAGGGAGTGGCCTGTGACGACCCTCATGATGGGCAGGCCTTCGGTCTCTTCGACGTCGTTGGATTTGACGAGTATCCGGGCCCGGACGCGGTTTCGGACCAGGCTCAGGAGGGCTGTCTGGAGCGTTTCCAGACGTTCATCGGTATCGACTATGAGGAGTCGATCTACTACATCCAGAACATCAATCCGTCGGAGGACAGCTGGGACACGCTGGATGACCGAGAGATCGTTTGTCTCGTGGTGCCGAATGACGGCGAGCCGCAGCTCACGCAGGATCTCCGAGACGTCGCCGCGTAGTTCACGTCTGGCCTTCTGCCGTCAGGGCAGCTCGATCGTGGCCTTCTTCGGGACAACAGCGATGCCTCCGTCGCTGATCGAGTAGCGCTCGGCATCCAGGTCGAGATCAACTCCGATTTGAGCGCCATCAGGAACGACGACGTTTTTGTCGATCACGCAGTTCCGAAGGACGGTGTTCGGCCCAACGATCACATCATCGAGCAACACGACGTTCTCGAGGTCCGCACCGTGGTGCACATAGCTGCCCACGGACAAGACGGAGTTCGACACTCGCGCCCCAGAGACGATCACGCCTGCACTGACGATCGAATTGATCACCCTCGGGTCCCCAGAGCGGTAGTCGGCCACGAACTTTGCAGGTGGGAGGTTTCGGCTGTAGCTGAAGATCGGCCAGCTGGGGTTATAGAGGTTGAAGATGGGTTCCGGTTGAACAAGATCCATGTTCGCGTCGAAGTACGAATCGAGCGTTCCCACGTCTCGCCAATAGTGACGATTACGTTCGGTGTCGCCCGGTACGTTGTTCCGCGTGAAGTCGTAGACGTTTGCCTCGCCCTGGGCGACGAGTGCGGGGATCAGGTCACCCCCGATGTCGTGTTTCGATTCTTCGTTCTTTGCGTCGTCGGCAGCCATGTCCATCAACATCTCGGTCGAGAAGATGTAGTTGCCCATCGACGCGAGGATCTCGTCGGGCGAGTCAGGTAGTCCGGGAGGGTCGGTTGGCTTCTCCTGAAAGTTGAGAATCCGATTCGAGTCAGGTCCGATCGTGATGACACCGAATTGATCAGACTCGGCACGGGGCACTCGGATCCCAGCGACAGTCGCTCCACTTCCTCCCTCGATGTGTGCGTCGAGCATCTGCCTGGCATCGGTGCGATAGATGTGATCGGCGCCGAAGACGATGATGTGCTCCGGGCGTTCGTCGTCGATGAGATTGAAGTTCTGGTAGATGGCATCGAGCGATCCGGTGAACCATTGCGGTCCACGACGCATCTGCGCTGGAACCGTCGTGACGTAGTTGCCGAGTTCTCTCGACAGGGTCCATGTACGGGAGATGTGCACATCGAGACTGTGCGACTTGTACTGCGTGAGAACGACGATCTTGCGATAACCCGAGTTGACGAGGTTGGAGAGAGCGAAATCGATAAGTCGATACCTGCCGCCGAAGGGGACGGCGGGTTTGGCCCGCTGAGCAGTGAGAGGCAGCAGTCTCTTGCCCTCGCCACCAGCGAGCACCATGGATAGGACGTTGGGGCGATGACCATCTCCGAGCACGTTTCAACCTTAGGTCAATTTGTCGTTCCCTCTCATGCCGATTCGTTGACGTGCCCGGTCACTCGGTGATTTCGACCGTCGCGATGCCAGGTGTCCCGTCGTTGACAGTGAACCGGGCGACCTCGGCAATCGCCGATGATTCGGCCGTGACGTCGGCCAGTCGATGGAGGCGCGTCGTCCACGTCGACTCCGTGACCTCGCACGTCATGTAGCCATTGTCGGGATCGAAGTGATGTACCTGGGGGTTCAGGGCCAACATGAATGGCGCGAGAGCACGCAGCGCATTGGGAAATGCAGAACTGATGGCTGGAGCCATGAACTCCGTAGCGACTATCGAACCCCGGCTGTCGTACGGATCTGCTCGGAGGTCGGCAACTGTCGAGGAGTGGAAGTCTCCCGTCAAGACGATGAGGTTGCGAGCCTCGCGGGTGAGGTTCAGAAGAAGCGCTTCTCGTTCGCCGTGGTAGCCGTCCCAGGTGTCGGTGTTGGTCGTCGGCACCTTGCCGGGGAAGGCATTGAGACCATGCATGTAGACCTGGTTTCCAAGCACATTCCAGCGAGCGTCCGAGCCGTCGACCTGTTGCTCGAGCCACGCACGCTGCTTGGCGCCAAGCATCGAGTGGTCTGGGTTGCGCGCGGTTTCACCGAGCGTGCGGACACTGAGATCGCCGAAACCTGGGAGCGCGACGGGTTCGCCGTCCGTTGGTGTGGGGTCGCGATACTGGCGGCCATCCAGCATGTGGATGTCGGCCAGTTGTCCCCATGAGATCGTGCGATAGATGTCGTATCGGTCTCCGGCAGGTGGTTCGAGGCGGACGGGCATGTTCTCCCACCAGGCGCGCTGGGCCGCCTGACGACGGATGCGGAAGGTTTCCTCGTCCTGGTCGTCTTCGGCCACGAGGCCCGCGTAGTTGTTGTCGACTTCGTGGTCGTCCCAGGTGATCAACCAGGGGCGGGCAGCGTGGTGAGCCTGGAGCGCAGGATCGGACTTGTAGAGCGCATATCGCTGTCGGTACCCAGCGAGGCCGGCTACTTCTGGGGAGTTGTGTTCCCGGACACCGGTCGAACCAACGACACCACGACTGCCGGGTCCGTACTCGTAGATGTAGTCCCCGAGCCAGATGAACAGATCGAGGTCCTCATCAGCGAGGTGTCGATGTGCGGCATAGGAGCCGCTCTCCCAGTTCTGGCAGGACGAGAACCCGAATCGAAGTGGTGTGTTGCCCGATGCGGGAAGTGTGCGAGTGCGTCCGACCGTGGACGTGTACTCGCCAACCCTGAAGCGATACCAAAACCACGAGTCGCCGTCGAGGTTGCCGACGATCGCATGGATGCTGTGATCGAATTCGAGGCGAGCGTCGACGTAGTCGCTGTGGACGAGCTCGCCGAAGACCTCGTCGCGTGCAACATCCAGAGCGACTTCGAAGTCGCGTTCGGCGAATGGTCCGGGCTCGTTCGTATCGATGCGCAGACGCGTCCAGAGGACGACGGAATTTGCATCCGGGTCACCAGACGCAACGCCGAGTGCGAACGGACGATCCCCCACGTACTCGGGAGATGGCACGAGTTGTGTGGTGGCTTCTGCCGCCGTCGTGGACGGTGGCTCGACAGCCGACGTTGACGAAGCCTCGGTTTGCTCCTCCACGCGAGTTGTAGTCGCGGTCAATTCGCCATCGACGGGTGAAGAAGACGTCGTGCAACCGGCCACCGCCGCGCCTAGACCCGCTGCCAAAACGGTCCGCCGCGAGATCGTCACGGCTGCATTCTACTCAGTCGAGTTCCGCCCGTTTCCGGCGAGCTCCGGTGTTACGCGGCTTTGTCCTGCCCGTTCCAGCTCTCCTCACCGGGAAGGAGGAGCGCCTGACCTCGGAAGGTCACTGCTGGTCGCGAGTTCGCATCTGTGGTGGGGTTGGGAACCCAGGAGTCGGGGTTGTACGGGTTGTCGCCGTATGGAGCGAAGGTCTCACGCCTCATGCCACTCGAGAACAGCAGCATGAGGTGAAAGATGATGTTCAACAACGGGATGAAATGCATGACGATCCACGCAGTTCCCATGTGCAGGTCTTTCATCCGACGAAGGGCGTTGATCAAACCGACCGCAGTCGATCCAACCATCACGAATGCAAACACGGCAAGTTGGTCGCGGGTGTAGGAGAACTCTTGTGTGACTGGGTCGATCTCCAACTTGAGCAAGGTGCTGAAGGCGAAGAAGTTAACGACGTAGAGCACGATCATTACGAGCAAATACTCAAGCCGAGCTGCCGGCGTGGTGGTAGTGAAGAAGCGCATGCGAAAAACTCCCGGAGTGATGCTTACTTACTTCCGTCGAGCGTTCGACGTGCCGGGTTGAGATCTCCAGCCGCAAAGGGGCCGTACGGCCCAGTCGAGCGCCCGGTGCCTAGAACGTGCTGCGTCGAGCCAATTCAGACGCAATGTCGTCGAACAGTGTGGTGACAAAGAGCAACCCGACAAGTGCCAGAAGCACTGCACCGGCCGAGATTACGGCCCGGTGCTCGAGGCGTTGCTGCAGTGTTGGGGCCGTCACACTCAGGGCGGCTACGAGGATGAAGGGCAAGAACTGGCCTGCAAGAAAGGCAATCGTGCCACCGATGTGTTCGAAGGGTTCCGTCCGAGAACCGTTGAGCACATTGCCGAGGTGAGGTCCCACGCACGGGATCCAGGTCCAGGCAGCCGAGATACCGGTAATTGCGACGGCGAGCACGTCGAATGCCCCACGGTCGAGCCTCCATGCAACAGCGGCTGAGACGATGATCGAGAACCCGAGCAAGACCTGTACAGCTCCATGCGGGACGGCGAACCACCAACCCGAGAACCGAAGCCACGCCACCACCATCGCAGCCAACGCGAACGTCGCCACGACCAGCGGGGAGCGGCGGCGGCCGAAGACAGTGATCGCTATTCCCGGGATCAGCAGAACCCAGCTGCATGGCAAGCGGAGGCTTTCGATGCCCTCGGTCAGAAGCGAGATCACGTCAGGCGGGAGGGTTCTCGAGCAACCAGTTGATGGTCTGTTCGAGCTCGTCGTACTTGCCCTCGCCAATGTGATCGAAGCGGACGTCCCCGTTTTGATCGACAACGTAGGTACGCGGCCAGAATCGACGTCCACCATCTTGCCAGGCCCGGAAGTTCTCCTTGTCGGTGTCGATTGCAACGGGCCAGGTCACCCCAAGATCGAGCACTGCCGCTTCGATATTTGGAATCTCCGCTTCAAAGCTGAACTCGGGAGCGTGTACCCCGACAATCTCGAACTCGTGCCGGCTGAGGTTCGCATAGAGGTCCTGATTGTGCGGGATCCGCGCCTTACAGTTGCTGCACCCGAAGGTCCACATCTCGACCAGTACGACCTTCCCGTCGAGCTCGTCCAGACTCGTGATCTCCGTATTCAGCCAGCCATCCAGGTTGACGAGATCTTTGCGCGGCCCGAAGTTCTCGGGGGCATCCGCGAGTAGGGGGATCTCGGTTGGCGGGATCGCATCTTCTTGGTCGGACGACGCAGCAGAGGGCGAAGATGAAAGATCCGTGTCGGTGTCCGAGTCATTGCGCAATCCAACGACGGCGAGCAACACGACCCCTGCCGCGAGGATGAGTCCAGCAATGAGTCGTGCGGCCATAGGCCGAGCGTAAACCCGACCGATCGGTTCAGTCGGTCGATCGTGTGTGTGTTTCGCGCTTGTTCAGAAACGAAAGAGGGGCTGTAGCGTCGCCTTCGTGATTCTGAGCGACAGAACGATCCGCGAACACCTTGCTGCTGGAACCATCGTCATCGACCCTCTCGACCCTGGAGCGGTACAGCCGTCCTCCGTCGACCTCCGCCTCGATCACCGCTTCCTCGTCTTCCGCAATCACACGCGCGGACTCATCGACGTGAAGGAGGATCTCAGCGATCTCACTGAGTCCGTTGAAGCGTCCGATTCGGACCCGTTCATCCTGCACCCAGGCGAGTTCGTTCTCGGTTCGACCCTCGAGCGCATTGCGTTACCCGACGACCTCGTCGC
>CAXMRH010000196.1:0-12063 GCA_964196045.1 uncultured Chthoniobacterales bacterium
CTCAAGTCGACCTCGAGGGCAACAGCGTCTCCACTCGCACGGAGGAAGTACGCGTGGGAGAGCAGTCAATAGAAGCACTCGTTGAGGAATGACGTGCGCGCGGCGAGGAATTCGATCTGCACTCGGCTCAACTCGTCAGAGAGGGTCCAATCCTCGATCGAACGCATGTCGACGTACATCGGTTCGTGAAGATCACGCAGCGCATCGCCTTCGTCGGGAAGTGCATCGAGCGTGTGTGGTGCGCTTGCGTTGCCGAGCATCGGTACCCAGCTATCGGTGATCCGTGCGTCAGTGGCGATTCGTCCGGTGGGCACGCTCGCGTCTGGGAGGGGAAGCCTCGGGACCGACGCGCCGATACCTCGGAGGTACCAGTCGACGTTCGACAATCTGGCCACGACGCCGACGATCTCGAGATAGGAGAAGAGCGGGAGTCCTCTGCGTTCAAAGTCGGCGATCAGATCGCTGGTGATCCCCTCGGCGTCGACCGCCAGCCAGAACGATGCCTCGCCCATTGCGTCGTCGCTCGCGGCGGGCGCCTCGGCTCCGGCCCAAGCTCGTCGCGCTCCGGCCATCACGCTGATGCGCTGCGCCGAGTCGAGCGTGGGTCCGGCGGTCACGAGATTCGCCCAGGCTCGCTCGATACCACCCGCTCGCTGAGGGGAAGGCCGAAGTACCGCACCGCTGAACACGGCTGCAACCGTAGCGAAGGTGACGCTCAGCGTGCTCAAGAAATGAACGCTCTGCGTTCGTGCCATCGCTCGTCGTGAAAACGAAGACGAGCCGACCAGGTGATCCCGGCCGGCTCGATTTCGTGATTCGCCCTCGATTTAGGTTGCGGATGCGTCCCGAATGCTCTGCACGGTTACATCCAATGTCGCGTTGAACTCGTCGTCGGACTGTTGTGCCGACAGCCCCTCGCTCAGGGCTCGAGAGAAGCTTGCGATCATCTTGTTGTTTCGGCTCAGTCGGGCGTTTGCCTCGTCCCGGCTGTAGCCGCCAGACAGAGCGACGACCCGGACGACCTGGGGATGAGCCACGAGCTCGGCATAGAAGTTGTCTTCTTCAGGCAACGTCAGCTTGAACATGACGAGTTCGTCTTCGGCGAGCGTGTTGGAGTGCTCCAGCAGCGAGGCGCGAAGCATCACTTCGGCTTCGGCCTTCTGTGGGGAGTGGATGTCGATCTCGGGTTCGATGATCGGAATGAGGCCGTGACCGATGATCTGGCGGCCGATCTCGAACTGTTGGGAGACGACTGCATCAACGCCGGCCTGGTTGGCCATCTTGATGACCGAGCGCATCTTGGTGCCGAACATGTTCTTTGACACAGAGCGCTCGAGGAGCGAGTCGAGGTCCGGAATTGGCTTCATGACCTGGGCGTCGTTCTCCTCGTCGGCGAGGCCCTTATCGATCTTGATGAACGGAATCACGTTCTTGACGTTCCACAGGTAGTCGCCGGTGTCATGGCCTTCGACCTGGCGATCCATCGTGTTCTCGAACAGGATTGCACCGAGCACTCGGTCCCCACCAAACGCTGGGCTGGTCATGATGCGAGTGCGCATCTCGTGGACCTTGCCGAACATCTCGTCGTCACCGTTGTATTCGTCTTCGGCGACTCCATACGCGAGAAGCGCCTTTGGAGTCGAGCCGCCGCTCTGGTCGAGGGCTGCGATGAAGCCGGCGTCGTTCTTCATCTTCTGCAGTTGTTGTTCGTTCATGAAGCTCTCTGATCGTGTCGTGGGACCGATGTGCTTTCAGCAAGCGTAGGACGCTGCAGAAAGCCCGTCGTGAGACCAACAGACTAGATGCGGGTGGGCCGCCCGTGCCCCAAGTGTGACTAACCGACGCGATATCAGTGGACGGGATTTCTGTTCGCGAAACGATCGTCTCCATGAATAGGTGGTGAAGGTGTCGAACCGACAATTTTTCTACGCGACTGCAAACGGTTACATTCTGCTGCTGACATGCAGCGCGAACGAGGACCGTCAATCGAAGATGTGGCGCGCGAAGCTGGTGTCTCGGTAGCGACGGTGTCCCGTGCACTACGTGGCCTTCCGAACGTGGCGGCCACGACGCGAGCCCGCGTCGAAGACGTTGCTGAGAGCCTCAACTACCGTGCTGACCCGAGCGCCGCACGGCTCGCCACGGGTCAGACCAAACTCGTCCAACTCGCCACGCCGACAATTGACGGTTGGTATTTCTCGCGATTCCTCGCAGGTGCCATCGATCATCTGTTGGAGAACGGCTACGAGGCCATTACTCACCCGGTGGAAGATCCCGCGACGCGCGAGCGCTTTCTGTCAGACCTACTGGAGTCGAAGAAACGGGTCGACGGAGTGATCGTTGTCGATCTGAACATCTCGGAGGAATCGGCCAACAAGCTCTGGCATGCGGGCATTCGTGCCGTCACCGCAGGCTTTGCGACGCAGTGTTTTCCGGCGGTGATCGTCGACGACTATCACGTCGGCTTCGTCGCCACCCAACACCTCCTCGACCTGGGGCACAAGCGGATCGGTGTCATCTCTGGTGAGCCCAACCATCCGTTGGCCTTCTCCGTGCCTGGCTTGCGTCTTGCTGGCTACACCGGTGCGTTGGCGGCGTCAGGGATCGCCGTGGATCCGTCGCTTGAACAATCCGGACACTTCACTGCCGATGGTGGGCGTCGGGCGATGGAACGAATTCTCGACATGAAGAATCCGCCGACGGGCCTCTTCGTGATGTCGGACGAAATGGCCTTCGGCGCGTGGAGTGCTCTCAACGAACGCGGGCTTTCCTGGCCCGAGGACATGGCAATCATCGGCATCGGTGATCACGAGCTGGCGCCGCTAGTAGGGCTGAGCACCATTCGTCTCGCGCCGAGGGAACTTGGCGCAGCGGCAGCAGAACGGTTGTTGACGCTGATCGCCGAAAGGGCAGAATCTCTCACCGCAAAAGCAAACGGCGCAGGTGAAGCAACCGAAGCCAGTCAGCAGTGGGTCACGCTCGTGCCACGGGAATCAACTATCGGTGAAAGTGATGGCTGAACCGGGCGGCATCTGAGTCGCACGCGCGGTGTGACAACACGCACGTTGTCCGCTAGATTCGAGGCTGCAAACGTTTACAATTTTCGGGCAAATGTCCGAGAATCCCAAATCAGGAGGGGACCCCTGTAATGAATAGTAAGTGGATAAAGCTGCTTGCAGTTATGTTCGCCTTGTCACTTGTAGCCGCCGCATGCGGCTCTGACTCGGTAGCAGACGTAGCAGACGTAGTCGATAGTGGAAACGATGACGCACTGAACGCAGCACAAGATGCGCTCGCAGCCGCTCAAGCGGCGCAAGCCGACGCCGAAGACGCTGCAGCCGATGCGGAGGCTGACGCCGCCGCTGCAGCTGCTGCTAATAGTGGCGACGATGTCGTAGTGCGCGAGTTTGAGGGCGAGGTCGTCAGGATCAGTGGCCCCGAGCGCTCACCCGAAGAGTGGAACGCCCTCGAAGCCGGAATGGTGCCTTTCGAAGAGGAAACCGGCGCCCAGGTGATCTACACCGGTTCCGCAGATTGGGAATCAGAGATCAACGTGCAGCTCGCTGCGGGCAACCCGCCTGACATCTCCAGCTTCCCTCAGCCAGGCAAGCTTGCCGATTTCGCCCGCGAAGGTTTCGTTCTCCCGCTTCGGGCTGACGTGCTTGAGGCGACACAAGGTGAGTGGGCCCAGTCGCACATCGACTTTGGTTCCGTCGACGGAGAATTTTACGGCGTTCCGGTCAAGACCGACCTCAAGTCCATCGTCTGGCACAAGCCAGCGGTCTTCGAGGCCGCCGGCTATGACTACCCCGAGACCTGGGACGAGCTCAAGGAGCTCACGAACACGATGATCGCCGATGGCATCACGCCATGGTGTATCGGCATCGAATCTGGCCAGGCGACCGGCTGGACCTTCACCGACTGGACCGAAGACCTCATGCTCCGTTTCCACGGTGGCGAGGAATATGACCGGTGGGTCGCGAACGACCTCAAGTTCTCTTCGCCTGAGGTGCAGCTCGTATTCAACGAGATCCTCGAGCTCTGGAACACACCTGACGCTGTCTTTGCATCCGGTGGCACGATCAGCTCGACGCACTTCGCATCGGGTCCGGCCGAAGGGCTCGTCGCCGACGACTGCGCCATGGTTCGCCAGGCATCCTTCTTCTCCGGCTTCCTCCCAGAGGGAACCTCCGATGACGTTGGCTGGTTCTACTTCCCAGCGGTCGACCCCGCCACAGCGCCAATCTTGGTTGCAGGCCAGCTCGCCGGTGCATTCAACGACCGTGACGTCACGTGGGCCGTGATGGAGCACATGGGTTCGTCTACATACGTGAATGCTCGCCAGGTCTTCCAACGCGAAGCAAAGGGCGGTGGCCTGTCGGGCTTCAACACCGCAAACACCAACGCCGATCCAACGCTTTGGGCTGATCTCGAGCGTACGTTCATCGAAGTCATGCAGAACGCCGAAGTAGCACGCTTCGATGGCTCCGACCTCATGCCCGCCGATGTCGGCGCCGGTGAGTTCTGGACCCAGGCGACTGCAATGGTCAACGGTGAAAACGACGCCGCAACGGCTGGAGCAGAAATTGATGCCGCTTGGCCAGCGGGTTAATTCAAGGCCAGTTTGTGCTCACGCCCGAAAAGGTGTGAGCTAGTAATTCGAAGTGACCGGTGGGGGCAGGTGATTCGCCTGCCCCCACCGGATCAACATCACGGCTGAAATGGACATGGGGGAAAAAGTGGGGAAACTGCCGCAGACTGCGCTTCCAATCTCTGGAGCGTTGATAGCCGCAATCGTATTCGTGTTGGTTCGTGTGGCCGAGCCCGACTCGTCTGGTCTACTCATCGTTTCCCAGTGGGCGTTCACGGGCGCGGTGCTCTGGGGAGCCTGTCTTCTGATATTGACGAAGTCCGAGAGTTGGATCGTTCTTCCGTCCACGTTCGTAGGCTTGATCGTGGCGACTTGGTTCATACTCACTCGACCGGACTCGTTCGACCGGGTGGCGTCGACCATGCTCGTCGTAGTGGTCGCAGTCGGCCTCATCGGCGGTCTCTGGGTTGCGGCGAACCTGGTTCTCAATGTGGCGCCCAAGAACTGGGCCGTCTTCAGTTCGCTGACAGCAGCCACCGTTGCCGCTCTCGGCTTTGCGATCTTGCGGGGCAACCTCGCAGTACGGGCGCTCGTCGTGAGCGAGGATCCCATCAACCTCGGCGCCGGCAGCGGCTGGCCCGGACGACTCGAATGGCCGATTTTCGGCGCGTTGTTGTGGGGAATCGGCGTATATGCGATGTCGGTGCTGCCGACTCGCGTAGGTCGAGTGGCCGTCGGGATAGTCATCGGTGCGGTCACCGGTTGGCTCATCGGCGTCAAATCGCAGCTCTGGCAACGGCCGGACGTCAGTTTGCTCGAGGCGATTCTCTGGACCGTCGGGCTCGCCGCAGCTTTCGCTCTGCCGGCGTTCCTCGACAAGCGCGACTGGGTACCGTCGGCGATAGTCGGCGCCGCTGTCGGTTGGACCGTTGGCGCGTGGCTGGTCTCGCCATTTCTCGGAACCGAGAGCCAGGGCAAGGTTGCGGCCATAGTGCCGTTGGCACTCATTGGGGTGCGACTGGGCTGGAACGACCCACCATCCATGCGGAAGCTGTCGAGGTTCGACCACCGGGCTCGAGCCTTTTTGTTTCTGGCGCCGGCAATGCTGTTCCTCTCCGCCGCGCTCGTCATTCCGGGCATTCGCACGTTCTGGCTATCGTTCAAGGATCGTCGTTCTGAGGAGAACGTCGGATTCAGTAACTACCGTGAGCTGTGGAACGATGACGATTCGTTCGACTTCTCGAACTGGACAGACATGTTCGGTTCGCAGCTGTTCTTCATTGCGATCGTGCTGGCGCTCGTCGGCGTTGGCGCAGGCGTCTTTCGAGGCATCAAGGTCAATGGTCAGGCCAGCTATGAGCGGACCGGCGCCTCGGTTGCTTCCCTCTTCATCGCCGTATTCCTTCTTGCCAACGCTGCGCTATCGGTGATTCGGGGCACGTTCTTCAACAATGTCTGGTGGGTCATCACCGTCACGTCGTTCTCGGTGATTCTGGGCCTGACGATCGCTGTGCTCGCGGAGAAGGACGAACGATTCGAGTCGTTCGCCAAATCGCTCATCTTCATGCCGATGGCTATTTCGTTCGTTGGCGCCTCGATCGTCTGGCGTTTGCAGTACCAGCCTCGTGCCGTGACCAAGCCGCAAACGGGGGTGCTCAATGCGAGTTGGGTGAAGCTGGGTGAGTTCAGCCACAGTGGTTGGCCGCGTTGGCTCGGCCTCGTCTTGCTGGCAGCGCTCCTGGCATTCTTGTTGTACAAGGCCGTTACGTGGGGACTAGCGGGTCGTACGTTCGGCGCATTCGTCGGCGGCATCATTGTCGTGGGATATCTGTTCGTCGAGTTGGCGAGGCGCAGCCTCGGTGGATTCAAAATAGATAGCACCGGAGAGATCGTGCCGGACACTGTCGTGTTCTTGCAGAACCCACCGTTCAACAACGTGTTCATGATGGTGATCCTCATCTGGGTCCAGACCGGCTTCGCCATGGTCATCCTCAGTGCGGCGATCAAGGCGGTGCCAACCGAGTTCATCGAGGCGGCTCGTGTTGACGGTGCGAACGAGTCGCAGACGTTCTTCAAGGTGGTCTTGCCGCAGATCCTGCCAACCGTCGGCGTGATCACGACGACCCTCATCGTCCTCGTAACCAAGGTGTTTGACATTGTGAAGGTGAGTACTGGCGGCAACTTCGGCACAAATGTGCTCGCTAATGACATGGTCGAAGAGTCGTTCGCTTTCTTCAACGTGGGTAAGGGCGCTGCCATTGCGATGCTGATCCTGATCTCCGTCCTTCCCGTCATGGTTTCGAACGTTTGGAAAATGCAAAAGGAGAGGATGGCTCGATGACCACCGCCACGATGGACAAGGGTGTCGGTGCCCGGATCTACCGTCGACTGACCAGTATGCCGATCTGGGCACTCTGGCTCATGGTCGCCTTGTGGACGTTTCCGAGCGTCAGCCTTTTCCTCAACTCGTTCCGCGATCGAAGCGACCAGCAGAACACCGGATTTTGGCAGATGGGCGGCGAGCTTGATCGACTGACGTTTGACAACTATCGAACTGTGCTCTCCGAGGGTGGCGCAACAGATTTGTCTCAGTCGCTCATCAGTTCGTTCGCCATTGCGATTCCGGCGACGATCATCCCAATTGCGTTCGCCTCGTTCGCGGCGTACGGGTTCGCGTGGATCGACTTCAAGGGTCGGGACTGGATGTTCATTGCAACCATATCTCTGCTGGCCGTACCGCTGCAGGTGGCTCTGATCCCGCTGTTGCAGACCTACGTCGGTGGCGCCCACTGGACGCTCCCATTCACCGATCGGACACTCACGCTCGTGCCCGACCTCGATCTGAACACCCGCGGTGGTGTCTCCGTTTGGTTAACACACACCGGCTTCGCGATGCCGTTTTCGATCTTCCTGCTCCACAACTACATCTCGGAACTGCCCAAGGAGGTGATGGAGTCTGCGCGCTTGGATGGTGCTAGCCACTTCACGATCTTCTGGCGCTTGGTTCTGCCGCTTTCGGTTCCTGCGCTTGCTGCGTTCGCGATCTTCCAGTTCCTGTGGACGTGGAATGACTTCCTCATCGCCGTCACGATGCTCAGTGGAGGCAACCCGGTCGACCTCCCGACCACTGTGCTGATTCAAAGTTTGGCCGGCGACTTCGGGCGCAATGAACACATCCTTCCTGCAGGCGCATTCGTGCAGGCGTTCGTGCCACTTGTGGTGTTCTTTAGCTTGCAGCGTTATTTCGTTCGCGGCCTCCTGGCAGGTTCGGTCAAGGGCTAACTCATCTCCGAACTGCAGATCCCCTCCAGCACTCAGGTTGGCGAGGCGCAACAACGCCTCGTCAACCTGGTGCGCAGGACGCCGGTGCTCGAGGTCGCCGACAACGCGATACTCGGGGAGAGTGCCGGGCAGGGTTCCGGTCGGTTTGTGCTGAAGCTCGAACAGCTTCAACACAGCGGAACATTCAAGGCTCGCGGTGCGTCGAACTATCTCGCCTCGATGCCGATCAGCGCTGTTGGTGTCGTTGCGGCCTCCGGCGGCAACCATGGCGCCGCGGTTGCCTGGGCCGCCCGTCGTGCAGGACATGCAGCGACGATCTTCGTCCCCACGATCTCCGCGCCAGCGAAGGTCGAGCGACTGCGCTCCTATGGAGCCGACGTCCGACAAGTGGGTGACGTGTACGCCGAGTCGCTCGAGGCAAGCCTCGAGTTCCAGGCTCAGAGCGGCGCAACGTCGATCCACGCGTACAACCATCCGGTCGTAATGGCTGGTGCCGGAACGACAGGTGCTGAGTTCGTCGATCAAGCCGAGGGACTCGACACGATTCTTGTCGCATGCGGCGGCGGCGGTTTGGCCGGTGGGATCGCGTGCGCCGTGGAATCGGATGTCACGGTCGTCGTGTGCGAAACGGTGACCACGAATGCGTACGCAGCTGCCGTTGCTGCAGGTGCACCGGTCGACGTTGTCGTCAGCGGTCTCGCTGCGGATGCGCTCGGCGCGACCCGGATCGGCGAGCTGCCATGGGCTGCGTTGTCACGGCACGGCGCACCGAGCGTGCTGGTTTCCGACGAGGAGCTCGTCGAGGCGCAAGAGCACGTGTGGAACGAGTTCAGGTTGATCGTTGAACCATCGGCGGCAGCACCGGTCGCTGCCCTTCGATCGGGCCGCTACGAAGCCGAACCGGGCGAGCGCGTGGGCATCCTTTTGTGCGGCGCAAACACCTCTCGCTGATCCGGATTCAACTGGATTGAGGGATGACCTCGTCGAGGCGGACAGGGCGATTCTCAGCGATGGAGCGGTGAGCTGCTTCACCCATGGCGACGGACCACATGCCGTCCTCCAGAGTCACCTTGGCCTCGATGCCCTCACGAATCGCTGTCGCGAAGTCGACGTGTTCCAGGTAGCTCGATCCGTGGTGGAGGCCTTCGTGACGAATCTGATCGTTCACGATGTGTCGAGTCTCCACGTTGTTCATGTTCGCAACCGCTTCCGCTCCGTCCATGTGGTGCACACCAAGGTGTAGTACCGACGATGGCATCCGCGCGTCGACTTTGCCCTTTGAGCCGACAACGGAGAGCTCTTCTTGGTCTTTGCTTGCTTCGGCGAACAGGCAGAGGTCGAGCATGGCCCGTGCCCCACCCTCGTAGTCGACGATGACGAACGCATTGTCGAGGATGTCCGGCCGCTCGCCGTCATACGTCTCATCGAGGTGGTTGACATCTTGAGCGCCAGAGGCGAACACCTGCACAGGACGGGTCCCGATCAGGAGGTTCATGAGGTCGAAGTAGTGGCAGGTCTTCTCGACCAAGGTACCCCCGGTGTTCCGACTGAAGCGGTTCCAGTCGCCGACCTTCTCGAGGAATGGATGACGGTGTTCCTGGATCTTGACCATCTTGATGTCGCCCGTGGCGCCGTTGTGAACTTCGGTGATCAGTGCGGCGACTGCTGGCAGGTACCGGTATTCGAGACCGACCCAGATGACGCCGTCATATCCGTCAGCCAGCTCCATGAGTTCGAGGCAGTCGGCGGTGGTCGTGCAGAGCGGTTTTTCACACAGGGCATGTTTTCCGGACGTAATGACATCGCGCATGACGTCGATGTGCGTGAAGTTTGGCGTCACCACGACCACGGCGTCGATCGCTGGATCGGCGAGAAGATCGCGGTAATCGGAGTACTCAGCAGTGCCCTCTCCAGCCGCTGCCAGCCCGTTTGCTCGGGACCCCGCATCGCTATCGGCGATGGCCACGACGCTGGTGTCATCGAGGCTCAAGATGTTGTTGATGTGCTCGATGCCCATCATGCCGGTACCGATGATTCCATAGCGAATGTGCTCATTGATCATGTGTTCAGCCTAGCCGACGAGTTCCGTTGATTTGAAAGGAATGTAAACGCTTGCAACGCGACCGTCCAGCTGTTGTACGCTGACCTGATGACAACAAATCTTGTGACGAGTTCCTCCCGTCGGCTCGGAGCCAACGGGCCTGAGGTCGGGGCGCTCGGGTACGGAACGTGGCGCCTGACTTCCGAGAACGTGGCCACCAACCAAGAACTGATCGAGACGGCCCTGGATGCCGGCATGAACCTGATCGACACAGCTGACGTGTACGGCCTCGATCACGGGGGCACGGGCTTTGGGCAGAACGAAGAACGTCTCGGAGCCGTCCTGGCCGCGGCCCCAGCACTTCGCGAGCGGATGGTCCTCGCGACGAAGGGCGGGATCATGCCGCCACTTCCGTACGACTCAAGCCCGGAGTATCTTCGCTCCGCCGTCGATGCGTCACTCACGCGTCTTTGCGTCGAGTCCATCGACCTCTGGCAGATCCATCGCGCAGACCTGTTCACGCACCCGGCGGATGTGGCCGCGACGCTCGATGCGCTGATTGCTGAAGGCAAGATCGTAATGGTCGGCGTCTCGAACTTCACCGTGGACCAATACGATGCTCTCGCCGCGCACCTCAAGGCGCCAATTGTTTCGACGCAGCCTGAGTACTCGGTCGCCCAGCTCGCACCTCTCCGCGATGGCACGTTCGACCGGTGCATGCGCGACGGTATTGTCCCACTGGCGTGGAGTCCTCTGGCCGGGGGACGACTGTTCAGCGGTGATGGAGTCCGTCAGGAGCTGCTCGACGTCCTCGACCGTTTGGCCGAGCGCGAGCACACGGATCGGGCAACGATCGCGATCGCGTTCGTGCTGGCCCATCCGTCGAAGCCAGTCGCGCTTCTCGGAACACAGACGCCGGCGCGTCTGACGAGCTCTCGAGCTGCGTTCGATGTCCACCTTGATCGAAACGATGTGTACGACATCGTTGCTGCAAGCGAAGGAGTACCACTGCCATGAATAACGCCGCCGATAGCGGAAGGCCCGATTCCGTCGAAGTCGCCTGGTTCGGAGCGCTCTGCGACGACGACTACGAGTTCCTCGGCGTTCCCGAGACGTCGCTTCAGAGCTCCTGGGACCATTGTTCGACCATCGTCAAAACGGCCGATCGGCTTGGTTTCGACAACGTGCTGCTTCCTTCGGGTTATCAACTCGGGATCGATTCGACAGCGTTCGCCTCCGGTATCGCGACGCACACCGAGCAGATCCAGCTGCTCCTCGCGGTTCGCATGGGAGAGATGTGGCTTCCACAACTCGCACGGCAGATAGCGACAATCGATCAGATGGCCGGCGGCCGTCTCCTGGTCAACATCATCTCGAGTGACATGCCTGGAGAAGCGCTCGAATCGGCGCCTCGTTATCAACGGACACGTGAATGGATGCACGTTCTGCGTGCGCTTCTCAATGGCGAGTCGATCGATTTCCATGGCGACTTCGTCGACCTGGTCGTCGACCCACCACGGCTTCGTACGGTCTCGGGGTATTGCCCACCGTTCTACTTCGGCGGTTTCAGCCCCGCTGCGAAGGACACAGCTGCCGAGCACGCCGATGTGTTCCTCACCTGGCCAGACACGGTCTCGGGCGTGTCCGACACGGTTGAGGACATGCGATCTCGAGCTGCCGCGTACGATCGCGAGCTGAAGTATGGACTTCGTGCGCACGTGATCGTTCGCGAGACCGAAGACGAAGCTCGGGCAGCAGCGACTCGTCTTTTGTCCAAACTGGACGATGATGAGGGCGAGAAAATCCGTCAGAAGTCGCTCGACACGGCGTCGGCTGGCGTCGCCAAACAGAATGCACTCCGCGATGCGGCAGAAGACGACGGATTCGTCGAGGCGAACCTGTGGACCGGTGTCGGCCGCGCACGGAGCGGAGCAGGCGCAGCGATCGTTGGCGACCCCGACCAAGTGCTCGCCAAGTTGCATGCCTATCGAGATGTGGGAATCGGTGCATTCATTCTGTCGGGGTACACCCATGCTGCCGAAGCAGACCTCTTCGCGAAGTATGTCCTCCCGAACATCGAGCACGGCAAGCTCTACAAAGACTCGACTACATTGCCTCGATGACAGAGATCCGTTTCCCTGAAGGGTTC
>CAXMRH010000197.1:0-7408 GCA_964196045.1 uncultured Chthoniobacterales bacterium
GCCACACGGACAGTCGAGCAATACCGCGCACTGCTCGATGAAACGAGATCCCGCTACGCCGCATCCGGCGACGCGGACTAACAATGCTGACCGTGGACTATGAACGTTTGGGCCTTCATGCGGGTGACCGGTTGCTCGACATCGGGTGTGGTTTTGGGCGCCATAGCTACGAGGCACTCCGCCGTGGTGCAGATGTGGTGAGCAGCGACTACTCCTTGCCGGAGCTAGTCGAAGTCGAGAACACCGTGAAGGCCATGGATGAATGCGGCGAACTTCCCATCGGAGTGGCGTCTTCATCGTGCAATGGGGACGTCACGAGACTTCCCTTTCCCGACGGTGCGTTCGACCGCATCATCGCTTCAGAGATACTCGAGCACATCTCCGATGATGTGACAGCGCTCAACGAGCTCGTCCGCGTTCTGCGTCCCGGCGGCACGTTCGCCGCCACCGTTCCCGCCACGCTTCCCGAACAGATTTGTTGGCAATTGACGGACGACTATCACGCCCCCAAGGTCCAAGGCGGCCACGTTCGGATCTATGGTCGCGGCGAACTGGCGGGACGCATGGAAGCAGCGGGACTCGAAGTCACCCATTCGCACCGGGCACACGCTCTGCACTCGCCCTACTGGTGGCTTCGATGTGCCGTCGGCGTGACTCGTGATGTCGAGGACAACCGGCTCACCCATCTCTACAACCGCTTTCTCACCTGGGACATCATGACGCAACCTGCCGTGACCAAAATCGCCGATCGGGTCCTCAACCCCGTACTGGGAAAGAGCCTGGTCGTCTACGGAACACGCCCGATCAGCGCGGCTGTGGCCGCATGAGCGAGCAGACCTCCGGCCTGCTGAGCGAGCGCCAAGTCAGTGAAACAGCCGATGCGATCACCGAGTGGCAACTGCCCTCGGGAATGATTCCCTGGGTTCCTGGGGGTCATGCCGATCCGTGGAACCACGTCGAGGCCGAAATGGCCCTCGCAACCGCTGGTCGAATCGGTGCCGCTGAACGAGCGTACGACTGGCTGGCCGGCATGCAACACGATGATGGGTCGTGGCATCAGTACTACAACGCCGACGGTGTCGAGCAGGACAAATTCGATGCGAATGTGATTGCGTACGTCGCCACTGGCGTCTGGCACCATTGGCTCGTCACCTCGGACCGCGGGTTCCTCGAGACCATGTTCCCGGTGGTAGAACGCGCTATCGACTGGATCTTCTCACTGCAGCAAGAACGCGGCGAGATCGTCTGGGCTCGCCATGGCGACGGAACCCCCTGGTCCTTTGCACTGCTCACCGGATCGTCGTCGATGTACCACTCGGCGCGAGCGGCGATGGCGATCAGCCGCGAAGTGGGCGTGGATCGAAGCGATTGGTCCGAGCGAATCGAACGCCTCGGTGCCGTGCTTCGAGACCAACCGGAGGGTGCGTTTGCCCCGAAGAATCGATGGGCGATGGATTGGTACTATCCGGTGCTCTGCGGAGCGCTGGAAGGTGACGCCGCCCGCGAGCGGCTCGTATCCAGGTTCGACACGTTCGTGATGCCCGGTCTAGGCGTTCGCTGTGTGGGCGATCGTCCGTGGGTCACCACAGCCGAGACCTGCGAATGTGCCTTGGCCCACCTGGCGGTCGGTGACCGTCAAACCGCCCAAGAACTGTTCGATACGACGTGGCGCCTTCGTGGCGAGAACGGCCGGTATTGGACGGGCGAGGTGCACCCAGAGGAGGTGAACTTCCCTGGAGATGAGATGTCGACGTATTCGGCGGCCGCAGTACTCCTCACCGATGACGCACTGGCAGAACGCACTCCAGCGTCACACCTCTTCATCGACCACGAGTCGATGCCCGTCTGACGGCGGCGGACCTGTCACGGCGCGGTTAGAACCCGCAGAGACCCCACCACATCAACTTCGCGGAAACCGTCGTCGATGGCTCGTAGATAGACCTCATACGGTGGTCGGCCACCATCGGCTGGATCCGGAAAGACATCGTGGATCAACAACGTACCGCCACTCGTGAGGCGAGGCGTCCAGCCCTCGTAGTCGAGGTGAGCTGGCTCGGTTCCGTGGCCACCGTCGATGAACAGCAGTGCGAGTGGGGTGTCCCAAACAGCTGCAACTGCATGCGAATCGCCTACGACAGCCACCACATTCGGCTCGAGCCCTGCCTCATAAATCGTCTGTCGAAAGATGGGGAGAGTATCCATACGACCGGTATCCCTGTCGACGAGGTCGGGTTCGTGCCACTCCCATCCGGCCTGGTTCTCTTCAGATCCTCGGTGGTGATCGAGAGCGAAGAGGAGTCGGCCGGAGTCGCGGGCGGCTGCACCAAGGTAGATAGCTGACTTTCCGCAATAACTTCCGACTTCAAGGAACGGTCCTGCGACCGTGCAACGAGATGCATGGTCAAAGAGCGCGAGTCCTTCGTCCTTCGGCATGAAACCTCGGGCTGCCTCGGCGTTCTCGCGATCTGCGTTCTGCACGTCAGGCGGGTTCGTGAACGTGCTCTGCGTCTTTCCAGAGATATTTCTCGAGGAACGCAAACTTCACCAGCCACAGAGCGCCGAACGAACCGACCTGCGTGACGAGAAGAACTGGCTTGAGGTCGGTGAGCGCACTTGCGATGCCGATCGCAATCGTCGAGACCACGAACCCCATGAAGGTCATCACCCAGAAGGGTCCCACCTCACCTGCCGCGCTGTGATTTCCCGTGCCGCGTTCCCACACCCACCGGCGGTTCAGGTAATACGCGGGCGGCGTGCTCATGCAGACCGAAACGAAGTTCGCGAAAACACCCGGCCAGTCAAAAACGTACAGGCCGATGAGAAGCGTGCTGAAGCCGACCACGGTGCTGACGATGGTGACCCCGCCGTATCGCAGCAAACGAGCCCCGTAGTCCTCCCAGAGGCGCGCCGGGTCGAGGCGACGGGGCTGATCCATTCAGATAAGGGTAGGCGACGGTCCGTACAAACTGGTGTGACCGACCAGACTGTTGCCGTGCGTGTCTCTCTGCCGCTTCTGCTCTTTCTGTGTCTCGCCGCTGCGTGCAGTTCGGATTTCGAATCCTCTCGGGCGGTCGTTTCACCCGTTGACAACACAGCTGTCCGAGGTGACAGCGCCGGGACAACTTCGACGGTCGAAGCGACTCCCCAGGTGGGCTCCGAAGGACCGTCGGATGCACTGGAAATCGAAACGGAGATGGCGTTCAACGGACGACCCGTTCCGCAGGTTGCGTCCTCCGCCGAGGAGGCAAGCGCACTCTTCATCGAAGTCGAGATAGGACTACGGGTCCAGGGTGAAGATCCGCTGGTGTACGCGGACCTCGGACATACCGAGCAGCTCATCATTCGACAGTTGATGCGCAACCAGGAGTGGATCGAGACGTTTCGCGAGGCGTTGCCCGACGATCTTCGCGCGGTTGCCGATCTGCACATCACCGCACGCCGCGAACTCTCGGCTCTACATGCTGGAGGGGGTCCACCACTCGAGGAGATCCCTGCCTGGGCGGTCGTCGAGCCCGAGCCGCTCGACACGCTGGTGGGCCACTACCAAAGAGCGGGACAAGCGACCGGCATCGACTGGCAGATCCTGGCTGGCATCAACCTCATTGAGACCGCCATGGGTCGGATCGATGGCCTGAGCTCAGCCGGAGCTCAGGGGCCAATGCAGTTCCTGCCGTCGACATGGGAGGAAGTGAGCGAGGGTGGCGACATCGATTCTCCGTCCGATGCGATCGATGGCGCTGCGCGTTACCTCGTCCAGCGGGGCGGGCTCGAAGACATCCGGGACGGGCTCTACGGCTACAACAACTCGGACAACTACGTGAATGCCGTGCTTGCCTACGCGGAACTCCTCGATCTCGACGAACGGGCGCTGCGAGGTTTCTACAACTGGGAGGTCTACGTCGGGACCGCCTCGGGGACGCTGTGGCTTCCTGTTGGCTACCTGGCCGCAGAAGCGTTCCCGGCCACCGAATACGTCACCGAGAATCCGTGGGCGCTCACGTTGGGCTGAACGGATTCGCTCAGCTGACGGTGACGACCACGTTGTCGATTCCCCATGCCTCATTCGTGGCGCCGGCGCTCATCGCTGAGCTGAAGTCGAAGTCGGCGGTGCTTCCGGTGTGGGGAACACATTCAGTGATCGTCACGACCCAATCGTTGGCGAGGTCGCCCGTGTACCCGAGCGTGTCGATCTCCGTGGACCCGGCCGGCGGGTTGCCATCGTTGTACGAGCTCTTGTGAACGTTCGTTCCGTCGATTCCCAGAGAGAATACGTCTTCGGGGTTAACCGGGTTGTTCAGGTCCGCCGCGTAGTCCCAGTTGCCGATGACGAGAAGGTCGAAGGTGACACAGACCTGGGTGTGGGTGGCGAGGTTCCCCACGTTGAGCTGCACGGAGTCGAAGGCTGCGTAGAGACCGAGGAAGTTTCGAAAGCTGTTGGCCGGCGCACTGGTGACGTTGGCACTCGCGGACCAGGTGACGTCGCCCACGTTCAGCGCTCCATTGAAGGAGCCAGAGTCGTAAGCAAGGGTGTCGATCATCACCGGGTTGCTGGCCGAGATGTCCGAGCCATCACCGATGAAGGTCGACGAGGTCGAGTAGTCCTCGAAGTCGACACCGTCGCCGGGCAAAATTCCGGTGAACCAGGTGTGCCGGTATTTGAGAGCCAGACCAATCTCCACGTCACCGTTCACCAGACGGCCTGGCGCGCACCAATTCGAGTCGATCTTGCTGTTATCGCAGTTGTACCCACCCGTGATGCCGTTGCCGCCGTCGTCGAAGTGAGATGCCAGAGTGATCGTTCCCGCAACAACATCAGCGAACTGGGTGCCGGATCCATAGGTGTTGCACAGGCCGGCAACACCACCGCCCGCCTCGGCGAGTCGGCATGTCTCGATCGTCGCTGCATTGTTCGCGCCCGACGCGTCGAACACGACGACCCAATCGAGCTGATCGACGTTGTCGGCACCGATCTCTCCGATGATCGACTGCAGAATTCGGAGATCGGTTTCGGGCTTGTCCCCAATCGATGCCGCCCGGAGGAGACCCGTTCGAACGCCGCTCGTTGTTGCGGACTTTGCTTCCCAGGCCATTCCCGCCTCGACCGCGCCCAGGATCACGAACATGAGAATCGGGACGGCAAGTGCAGCTTCGACGAGGACCGCTCCGCGCTCGTTCTTCCAACGGCGCTTCAGTGCGGAGAACATCGTGAAGATCATCATGAGAACATTTTCTCGGCGGGTTGCCGGGGTTTCTTCAGCGCTGTGCGCCGAAATGAGTCAGGTGGATCAGAGGTCGAGTTCGACGACTTCGACGGTGGTCGAAGAGAGCGTGATGCTGTCGAAGAAGCCGGTCACGTACCTGTAGTCGTATTCGATGTAGACACCGAGGTTCTGCCACTGACTGCGCTCAGCGGCCGTCAGGCCCGACTCGATCGTTCCGGTTCCGGAACCTGCGACATCGACGTACGTGGCGTCGTACGCGTTGCAGAGGCCGCTCTGGCTTGCAGGGATGTCGAGGCCGTCGATACACGACGCCGGAAGCTTGGCATTGAGGGTCGGAGCGTGAAAAATGATCACCTTCGTCACTTCACCGTTGAGCGTGCTCGCTCCGGCCTTGACCCGCTCCAGGATTGCTCGGTCAGCCTCTGGAGCGTCGCGTTGGATCGACGCAACTCGAGCTGCACTTCGAGACATGTCTTGGAGAGCCAGGTGGCTACGGAACATGAGCCCGATCTCGATGCCGCCGAAGACGACGAGCAAAAACAACGGCGCGACAAGAGCGAACTCCAAGGCTGCAGCGCCACGTTCGCGACGCCGCTTGGGAGGGGTCTTCTCGTCGTGATCTACGAGGGATCGGCGACGGCGATCGAGGAGGTACATGAAGCCGTTATCGGCAAAGAATCCGCAAAGGTGTACACCCGCGAACAACTTCAGGTCGATCGGCCCATAAGAGTGATCTTGCGGAGATTTCGCCCGCTGACGCATCCGCAGGACACGACGCACAGAATGCGCAGATGCGTATTGCACTAGGTAGCGACCATGCCGGCTTCGAACTGAAGCAACATCTGCTCACGCGACTGGCAGGGCAAGGCCACGAAGTCATCGATCTCGGAACCGATTCGACCGAGTCGGTCGACTACCCGGAATTCTGCGCAGCCGTGGGGCGTGCGGTCGTGGCGGGCGAGGCCGACTGGGGCATTGTGATGGGCGGTTCGGGACAAGGTGAGCAGCTCGCCGCCAACAAGGTTCGAGGAGTCCGAGCCGCGTTGTGCAACTGCCTCTACACCGCTCGGATGGCACGGGCGCACAACGACGCCAACGTCTTGTCGATCGGCGCTCGTGTGGTGGGGCTGAGCATTGCCGAGGAGATTGTCGACATCTTCGCCACAACCGAGTTCGAGGGCGGTCGCCATCAGCGTCGTGTCGACCAGGTGATGGCCATCGAAGCCGAGCGGTAGAACCAGCCACGACCTCCGATGAATCGACTTGGAAAGGCTGTCGTTGCACTGACGGTATTGCTCTGGTCAACGGGAAATCTGATCGTTCGAGATTCGCCGCTCACCGGACCCCAGATTGCGTTCTGGCGTTACCTTCTCGCTGCCATTGGCTACGCCGCGATCCATCGAGCAGCGGTGGGGCCAATTCGCTGGACCGACATGAAGAAGGCAGCGCCCACGGCAATAGCCATCAGCTTGGAGGTTGTCGTCTTCTTCGTAGCGATCAAACGAACGACGATCGCGAACGTCACGGTGATCGGCGCACTCATGCCCCTTCTTCTCTTCGGTGTTGCGACTAGGCGATTCGGGGAGCGCATTCCTCTTGGGGTGATCGTGGCCACGCTGGTCGCCTTGCTGGGAGTCGCCGCCGTGGTGTTCGGTGGCCCAGGAGGGGCTGAGCTTCAGCTCGGTGGAGATGCTCTGGCCGTGGTCGCTCTGCTCCTCTTTGCCGCGTACTTCACCTTTGCCAAGATCGCTCGCGAATCGATGTCCGCATTCACGCTGCAGATGCACTCGCTTGTCATCGGCGTGCCGATCCTGTTCGTGGTCACCGTGATCGATTCCCGCGGGTTGACCGTGCCCCGGGGTGGTGAATGGTGGCATGTTGCGGGGTTGATCGCCTTCCCGACAACAGGACATCTGTTGATCAATTGGGCTCACGCGCATGTCTCTCTGACCTTGTCATCGCTAATGACACTGGGCGTTCCGGTGTTGTCAATCCTTGGCGCCGCCGTGTTCTTCGACGAGACCCTCGTCGCGCCACAGGTAGCGGGCATCGCACTCGTGCTGGTCGTCCTGATCTGGGCCATAGTGCAGACGAATCGAATTCGACCTGAGGGAACATCGGCGACGTCCTGAGGGTTCTCGATGCATCGAAATCGAATCGGTGAACCTCGTGTCGTACCTGCTCGC
>CAXMRH010000198.1:0-4164 GCA_964196045.1 uncultured Chthoniobacterales bacterium
TGCCCGCTCATGTCCAACTACGGCGCGCCAACGATCACGCTTGTAGAGGGAAAGGGCACCGAGCTCTGGGATAGCGCCGGCGTGAGGTATCTGGACTTCCTGTGCGGCCTTGCCGTTACGAGCCTGGGCCACAGCCATCCGATTGTCGCCGACGCGATCGCCGAACAGGCGCACACGCTCATGCACGTCAGCAACCTCTACAACACCGTCCCCGGACCAGAGGTCGCGATAACCCTCGATCGGCTCATTCAAACGTTCCCCGACTCATTGCTCGACGCGAGCGTCGAGGCCGGACCTGCGGCCGGCACCAACGCTCAGGGTTCCGTAGGCGCTGCGGGATCGCGCGCTAGCGGAGCCGCACACAACGGTCCGTCGGGGGCCGCCCCGACTGTCGAGCGGAGCGAGGCACAAGCAGGTTGGGCGAAGCCCACCAGTCAACGAGGCCAGGTCCTGTTTCAGAACAGCGGGGCCGAGGCCAATGAGGCCGCGATCAAGCTTGCGCGCAAGTACAACGGTCGTGGTCGCCACGTCGTACTTTCGGCCATGCGGTCGTTTCACGGTCGCACTCTTGCGACTCTGCACGCCACCGGTCAGCCAGAGAAACATGAAACGTTCCAGCCGCTTCCTGAAGGGTTCCGCCACGCGGCATACAACGATGTCGAGGCTATGGAAGCTGCGCTCGACCCGACCGTGGGAGCAATTCTCATCGAAGCCATCCAGGGTGAGGGGGGCGTCAACACGACCGATGAGAACTACCTCCGAGACCTGCGAACGCTCTGCGATGAACGTCAGGTGTTGCTGATTCTCGACGAAATCCAAACGGGCATCGCCCGCACCGGGGCGTGGTTTGGCTTCCAACACGCCGGAATCCTGCCCGACATCGTCACCATGGCGAAGGGGCTTGGTAACGGCATGCCGATCGGCGCGATCTGGGCCAAACGCGAAGTGGCCGAGGCCTTCAAACCGGGTGACCACGGCTCGACCTTCGCTGGCCAGCCACTCGCTGCCGCAGCGGCACGCGCCACCCTGGCCGTGATGGAAGAGATGGATGCCCCAGCGGTGGCGGCCGCGCGGGGTGCAGAACTCACCGCCGCATTGCTTGCTCTCGATGGGGTGGAGAGTGTGCGTGGAGCCGGCCTCCTTCTTGCTGCTGAGCTGAACGAACACGGTTTGAACGGACGCACTGCAGGTGAGGTTTCTGCAGCGTGTGCAACGAACGGCGTCTTGGTGAATGGCGTTACCAAGACCGCATTGAGGTTCGCGCCTCCGATCACCGTCAGCTCCGCCGAGATCGAAGAGGCAATTCGCAAGATCGACGCCGCAATCAAGGTTGGTGCCTCATGAGACATCTGCTCGAGATCGACGATCTGAGCGTGGACGAGTTGCATCACGTTCTTTCGTTGGCACAGAGTCCATCTCCGCCACAGGTTCTTGCCGGCAAGGGAATGGCACTCGTGTTCGAGAAGCCATCGCTCCGGACTCGCAACTCGATGGAGATGGCCGTGTTCCAACTCGGCGGCCATCCGGTCTACATCCAGGGTGAGGAGATCGGGCTCGATACGAGGGAATCGGTCGAGGACGTCACCAACACGCTCGCCGGGTACCACGCGGGAATCGGAGCTCGTGTGTTCGAGCATTCGAAGGTCGAACGCATGGCCGCTGTAGACCGGGTTCCTATCGTGAATTTGCTCAGTGACGCGGCACATCCGATGCAAGCGCTCGCTGACGTGCTGACGATCATCGAGGAGTTCGGCTCCGTCGAAGGCTGCACAGTCGCGTACGTCGGCGATTCGAACAATGTGACCCGTTCGCTGGGGCTGGCTGTGGGCATGCTCGGTGGTGAATTTCGGATTGCTTCGCCACAGGACTACAGCTTTGGGGAAGAGGATCTCGCGCGCCTTCGCTCGACCGGCGGCGTGGTCAAGACGATGCTCGACCCCTACGAGGCTGTTGCGGGCTGCGACGTGATCTACAGCGACGTCTTTACGTCTATGGGTCAAGAAGACGAGACAGCCATTCGTCTCGCTGCTTTTGCGAAATACCAGATCAACACCGCGCTCATGTCGGCTGCAGATAATGCAGTCTTCCTACATTGCCTTCCAGCCCACCGAGGTGAAGAGGTGACCAGCGAGGTAGTCGATAGCGCCTCCAGCAGGGTGTGGAAACTCGCTGAGAATCGAATGCACGCCGCCCGTGGCTACCTCGCCTTCGCGCTGGGGGAGTCATGAGCAAGGAGCGAGGGACGAGCGACGGGGTTGCGCCTCCGGCGCAGCAGCCGAGCATCGAGGAGCCCCCGGGGCGACGGATTGCGAGAGCTGGAGCGGAGCGGAAAACATGAGCAAGACATCTCGACAGCATCAGATCGTCCTTCTTCTTGCGGACATCGCCGTCACCTCTCAGGGCCAACTCGTGGAGTTGCTCGAGGGGGCAGGTGTCGAGGCGACGCAGGCTACCGTGTCCCGAGACCTCGAAGACATCGGCGCCATCAAGGTGCGGGTGCCCGGCGGGGACCTCGTGTACGCGCTTCCCGAACACAGCAATGAACAGATCGCCCCACCGGATCATCTTCGGCGAGTACTGAGCGATTGGGTGGCCGAGGTCAAGCATTCCCACAATCTCGTCGTGGTGCGTACGCCGCCCGGGTCCGCCCACGTCGTAGCCTCGGCTCTCGACCGTTCTGGCCTCGACGGCGTCCTGGGCACCGTGGCCGGAGACGACTCGATCATGATCGTTGCCACGGAAGATATGCCGGGCAAAGATCTCGCCGAAACCATTCGAACGCTCGCAGGAATTTAGGAGTCAAGATGTCATCAACCGCAGGGCCGTCATCGTCCGTCGACAAAGTCGTGCTCGCCTATTCGGGTGGCCTCGACACCTCGATCATTCTCAAGTGGCTGCAGGAGACCTATGGATGTGAGGTCGTCACATTCACAGCAGACCTCGGACAACGTGAAGAGGTTGAGCCTGCTCGGGCCAAGGCGCTCGAGATGGGTGTTCCACCCGAGCAGATCTACGTCGACGATCTGCGCGAGGAGTTCGTGCGTGACTTCGTGTTCCCGATGTTCCGTGCGAACACGATCTACGAAGGCGAGTACCTGCTCGGGACGTCGATCGCTCGGCCATTGATCGCCAAACGACTCGTCGAAATCGCCATCGAACAGAATGCCGACGCGATCAGCCATGGTGCTACAGGCAAGGGCAATGATCAGGTGCGTTTCGAACTTGGTGCGTATGCGCTCAAGCCCGACATCAAGGTCATTGCACCGTGGCGAGAGTGGGACCTCAGCTCACGCGAGTCCCTCATGGCCTACGCCGCCGAACACAACATCCCGATCGAGATGAAGCGAGGCAAGAAGTCGCCGTTCTCGATGGATGCAAACCTGTTACATATCTCCTTCGAGGGCGGTCCACTAGAGGATCCCTGGACCGAGCCGCCAAGCGAGATGTGGCGCTGGTCGACGAGTCCGGAGGCGGCGCCGAACGAAGCAACATTCATTGAGCTCACGTACGAAAAGGGTGACATCGTTGCCATCGACGACAAGCCGATGACCCCCGCCGAGGTACTGACTGAGTTGAACCGAGTCGGCGGCGAGAATGGAATTGGCCGACTCGATATCGTCGAGAACCGTTTCGTGGGGATGAAGAGCCGTGGAGCGTACGAGACTCCTGGCGGCACGATCATGATGAAGGCTCATCGGGGTATCGAATCGATCACGCTCGATCGCGAGGTTGCACACCTGAAAGATGAGCTCATGCCCCGCTACGCCAAACTCATCTATAACGGGTTCTGGTTCAGTCCGGAACGCGAAATGCTCCAAGTAGCGATCGATCACAGTCAACAGTCCGTTAATGGTGTGGTCCGCCTGAAGCTCTACAAGGGCAGCGTGACGGTCGTTGGTCGCAAGAGTGATGATTCGCTCTTCGATGAAAAGATCGCCACGTTCGAAGAAGACGACGGTGCCTACGATCAGGCTGATGCCGAGGGCTTCATCAAATTGAATGCACTCCGGCTTCGCACCCTCGCAACCAAGCGAGGTCACGCCTAGTGGCTGAGGGGAGCGAAGCGAAACGAAGCGACCATATGGACGGAAGCGACCATATGGACGGAGTGGGGATGTCGGACGGCAGCTCCGACAAGAACAGAGGTCAGCTCTGGCATGGTCG
>CAXMRH010000199.1:0-4811 GCA_964196045.1 uncultured Chthoniobacterales bacterium
CACTAGTATGACGCTCTCGATGGCCTGCGGACGCACACACCGATGATTGCCGAAGACCTGGCCCTCCTCGGGGCCGACCAACTACTGGCGACTCTGCTTCCAGGCCAGCAACACGACCATCGGTCTCACGAGCCTCAACATGTAGGACCAGCTGAGTCAGCCAAGCTCGTTGCGCTCTGCCAAAACAACCGGCTCGCTCCGCTTCTCGGCGAGGCGGTACACACCGGCCAGATCGCACTTGCGAGCGAAGCCTTGCCCGATCTCTTCGCTGCAATCGAGCACTACCTCGCCTCGCAGCTTCGAGTCGAGAGCCAGGGCATGACGGTCATCGACGCCCTCGGAAGCGCGGGAATCGACTTTCGAATGCTGAAAGGAATGGCGACTGCATATCTCGACTACCCGAACCCGGCCATACGCCCCATCGGTGACCTCGACATACTGATTCGGGGAGCCGACATGCCCCGGGCAATCAAGGCCCTCACGGCCCTCGACGCCGGAGAATTTCTCAAGCCGCCTCGTAACGACTGGCGAGTGACCCACGCAATTCCATTTCGCATCGGCGGTATCGAAGTCGACCTCCACCATCGACTCCTGCATCAGGCGGCGGGGCATTGCGCAGCGCACCTCGATCTCTTTGCCGATCCTGACAGATACGAGATCGTCGGCAGAAAGGTGTTCGGTATGCCACCATGGCTCCGCCTGATCCAAGCCGCCAGCCAGAACGTACTCGGCGGATACCAACAGCTTTCGTCTGATCTCGACGTCGCCCGTCTAGCGGCGCACGTGGACGTGGCCGTGGAACGAGCATCGAAGGTCGGCCTCGGCTGGGTGGTGAGCGAAGGAGTGCGGCGGTCTCAGGCGAATCTGGGCTGGGGCCCAGCCGCGGCAGCTCCGGGGCGACTCACATGGCGTGATCGTTGGTTCAAGCGAACGTATGGCTCTGATTTCTGGCCGTCAGTACTCGAACGAAGCGTCTTCGAACTCGCCACGGCACCACCATCGATTGCGTTCGCCATCGTTCGAAGCACACTCCAGCCCGGCGACGAGTATCTCGAAAGCCGGAGCCGCTCGGCTTCACAACAGCTCACGCGTCAGCTCGACCGCCTACGCAGAATGGGGCGCTGAAGGACGTTGCGGCTGAAGTTGCTCGACCAGCGCAGAAAGCAGCGAGCCTTTTTCGTGTCTCTGCACAGCGATCGCGGGAATCGAATCGGTCAAGGTCACTGCGCGTTGTAGGCGCTCCCCACGATCGCCGTTTCGGATCGAAGCCGCGATCGCATGAATCGACTGTCCGAGTGTGAGCTCGGGAGCCTCAGCATCAGCCGGCCACAGGACTGCCCGAACCTTCGTCACATTGATCGATGCACCACCATCATGACCGAGGATGCCGCCCTCAGACCCGACCTCACCGGCTCGGAGGGGAGCTTTTCGGCCAGGGAACATTTTAATATCGGTGAAAAGGGCGTCAGCGAGGCTGAGCCCGTGCCGTGCATAACTCCGCTCGATCACTGGCTGCACACGCAATAGACGAGGGTCGACCAGGACAGCGTCCCCAGTTGGACCAACGACAGCACGCAACGCCACGCGTGCAGAACCGATGTCCGGGGACAGCGATGTCAGCGAGACGAGATGGCGCTCGAGGACGTCGACGACTCGCGCTGCGTTTTTGTCCCGTGCAAGCACTCCACCATCCATGCCGACAAGCGTCCACAGACCCCCTTTGGCCGAGGACTCGGCGATCTTGAAGCCGAGAGAGCCCTTGGCCATCGCAGTGGCTGACGTCGCGGCGTAGCGGCGGAGAGGGTCGAGAAGCTCGGGCTCGTCTGAGATGATCGTGAACAAGTGGCTACCGACCTCGACGGTCAGGAGGTGTTCGCCACTGACCGTGCCGAGCTGTTTCGCCAGTCAACGATCTGGTTCGGGCAACAGGCGGACCGAGAGATCGCCCGACGTCGGAGGTCGTCGATCAGGGTTTTCAATGAGATGTCCTTCGTCGATGATCCTGAGCACTCGCTCCAACTGCCTCGCGGCAGGCCCGCGCTCGATCTCGAACACTTCGTGGATGTCTTCGGTGAGGTCGACGACCGAGGCCACGCCGTCGAGCACATCGTGGATGACCGTCGCGAAAGGATCCAGATAGACCGACTGAGGAGCGTCTTCTGCCCAAAGAATGAGCTCGTCGCCCAAGGCATGGCGAAGCGTGCCAGGCCGGACAACCGGGACGAAGGTGTCGGAGAACCCGTCGATGAGTCCGCCGTTCGCCTCGGCGTGCATGGTTGCCCGATCGTCGTTCACCAAAGCCATTGCAGTCAGATGCTTTCGACGTTCTCGCCTTCGAGGCGGTGCCTGGCATCGAAGATGTAGTCGGCGTTTTCGGCGACGAGCGCGTAGTCGACGTCGTCGTGGTCTGTGATGAGCACCACCGCGTCGGCCTTTGAGATTTCATCGACCGTGAGCTCGACGCGTGTAGTGAGATCGTCGAGTTCGTAGTTGACGACGTGGGGGTCATAGATGCGTACATCGGCGCCCATGTCCAGCAGACCTTTGATCACGCCGGTGGCCGGAGTTTCACGGGCATCAGCCGAGTTCTTCTTGTATGCGACGCCAAGCACCAGAATCCGGCTGCCGTTGACCGCCTTACATCGATCGTTCAGACCGAGCTGCACCCGACTGACGACGTGCGCAGGCATGCCGTTGTTGATGTCATTGGCGATCTTGACGAAGCGGCTCACCGTGCCGAGTTCGCGCTCGAACTGCCAGTTCAAATAACTCGGATCGATCGGCAAACAATGTCCACCCACACCAGGACCGGGATAGAACGGCATGAACCCAAAGGGCTTGGAACTCGCGGTCTCGATGACATCCCAGATATCGATGCCGAGAAGCCGAGCGTTGATGGCCAGCTCGTTCACGAGAGCGATGTTGACATGGCGGAAGGTGTTCTCGAGGAGCTTCGCCATCTCGGCCTCACGCGTACCCTTGGCCGGCACGGTGGTTTCAACGAGTTGGTCGTAGAAGTCCTGAACCGACTTGAGCGAGGTGTCGTTCATGCCCGAGACGATCTTCGGGGTCTTCTCGAAGGTCCAGGTCTCGTTGCCGGGATCGATTCGCTCTGGCGAGAATCCGAGGTGGTAATCGACACCAGCCACGAGGCCCGAAGAGGCCTCCAGAAGTGGACCGACGACCGACTCGGTTGTTCCGGGGTAGGTAGTCGACTCGAGGATCACGGTCGCACCGGGTCCCAGGAAGCGAGCGATCAGCTCGGCAGCGGCCTCGATGAAACTGATATCAGGCGCACCCTCACGCAGCGGCGTCGGCACGGTAATAACCGCATAGTCGAAGCCCGCAATATGAAGCGGCTCGGTGGTGGGAAGGAAGCGACCAGTTGCAAGCGCTGCTTGGACGTCGTAATCGGTGACGTCGTCAATGTGCGTCAAGCCGTCGTTCAGTCCGTCGATCTTTCGCTTGTCGAGATCGAACCCGACCACATCGAAGCCGGCCTTGACGGCAGCCATCGAGACGGGGAGACCCACGTACCCCAGACCTATGACAACAACCCTTTGAGACATCAGACAGCACGCCTTTCGACAGAAATGAGCTTTGGAGGGTCGACAGAGTCGACCATAAAGCAGGCGTTGCGAAGAAGTGCGCCGTCAGAAGAAGAGAGAAACTCAGAAGGATCGGCAGTGCCAGCCTTGGTGTGGAAAATCCGAGGATGTTCGCGAACCTCACATTGCTCGTCCGCACCTACGAGGACCTCGTGCAGCTTTTCTCCCGGTCGGAGTCCCGTGAACTCGATCTCGGTGCCGGGACGCAACGAGTTGATCAGCTGGTTAGCGAGGTCGACAATCTTCACGGGCTCACCCATGTCGAGGATCATCACTTCGCCCGGTCGACCAATGGCGGTCGCCTGCAGAACGAGCCGCACCGCCTCGGGAATCGTCATGAAGTATCGGGTGACATCAGGATGGGTGACCGTGATCGCCACACCCTGTTCGATCTGACCCATGAACGTGGGCAACACCGATCCGCGAGAGCCGAGCACGTTCCCGAAACGGACCGACACATAGGGAAACCCGGTTGACTCTGCAGTAAGAGCCGTCAATCGTTCGGCGGCGAGTTTAGTGGCCCCGAGCACACACGTGGGGTCGGCAGCCTTGTCGGTGCTGATGTTCACGAATCGTTCGACGCCGACAGCGACCGCTGCGTCGAGCACGTTCATCGTGCCGACGGCGTTCGTCTTGACACCCTCGCCGGGGTGATTCTCGAGCAGGGTCAGATGTTTCAGCGCCGCGGCATGGAACACCACGTCCGGGCGATAGGCCTCGAACACATCGAACATGCGTGGACGGTCGCGGATGTCGGCAACGATCAACATGTCCGTATCGAGAAGCGCCCGCCCTTCGAGTGCCAGCTGGAGTGCGTGAAGTGCGCTCTCGTCCCGATCGAGAAGAAACAGCTCGGCTGGCCCGAATCCACTGATCTGCTGCGAGAGCTCAGAGCCGATCGAACCGCCGGCACCGGTGATGAGTACCCGCTTGCCTCGAATGATGTCGACCACCGAGTCGAGATCAATCTCGACAGGATCGCGACCGAGGAGATCGTCGACGGTCGGAGAACGAGCATCGGCGACACTCATTCGACCCACGAGTTCCGCCGCTGCAGGAAGCACTCGGACTTCGAGTCCAGCTGTGGCCGCTATTTCGGTGAGCTCCTTGATGAGCGCAGAGTTGGCCGAAGGGATCGCCACCAACAGAACACTGGCCTTGGTCCGGCTAGCAACGTCTCCGATATCTGCACGTGTCCCCATG
>CAXMRH010000200.1:0-5426 GCA_964196045.1 uncultured Chthoniobacterales bacterium
CGCTGCGCAACCGCCGCCGACGACATGGGCCGTGTCAGCTCGGTACTTGTCGGCGGTGGTCGGGAAGCCGTCAACGGTGAAGATGAAGTCGACAACGGCGGCACCAACCACCAACAGTGCAGTCATCGGTCCGCGTGCGCTCGCAACCAGGTCATTATCACCGAACGTATCTGGCACGACCGCAAAGAACACATCGGCATACGGGCTCGTGTCTACTGGCTGCTGAAACTACCTATGCGGAGACGAGGCAAGACGACCGACACCTCGCTCCCGCCGAGGCGACTCTTGGCAATCTGCAAAGAACCCCCCACAGCTTGAGCGGTCGACCTCGCGATATCGAGCCCCAGTCCCGTGGACCCGCTTCCGCTGGCGCCGCGCGTCAGGGCAGCTTCATCGACTCCCCCGCCAGCGTCGCCCACCCAGATCCGGACCTTTCGGTCGTCGCCCTCGAAACCCACCGTGAAGCAGACACCATCGTCTGTGTGCGCAAAGACGTTTTCGATCAACACGTCAAGAACCGCCTCGAGCGATGCCGTCGAAACCGGGACCGGAAGCGGCGAGCTACCCCGATCGAACGACCATGGGCGCTCGGTGTCCTCAGCGAGCACTGACCAGAACTCGACTCGTCCAGCAACCACCAGTGCCGCATCGCAAGATTCGCCCGCCGTGCTCAGAGAACTTCGAGCCTCCGCGATCAAGGCGTTGACGACTTGGGTCACATCGGCAATGTCGCCATGCAACTCTTCGACCAACGAGTCGTCGTCAACCTGGTCCACCCGCATCCGTAGTTTCGTGAGCGGCGTCCGCAATCGGTGGGACAGTTCCGCCACGAGCTCCCGTTCGCGGTCGAGCATCGATGACACCTGCGAGCCGAGTTTGTTGAACGCTCCCGACAACTCGACCAATTCGGGAGGCCCGTCCGGCTCGACACGTGTGGCGAGGTCGCCTTCGCCCAGTCGCTGAGCTGCCGCCGCCAACTCCTGGGCCGGTCGAACGATGGAACGGGCCAATCGGTCAGCCACCAGCACCGACAACCCGACCAACGCCACGGCGACCGCTGCCAGCGCTGCCCAAGCAGTCCACTGGCCTCGTCGTAGATCTTCATCGGGTATGAAGACGCGGATGGCTGACAACTCACCGGGCCCGCTCGCGACCGCTGTCACGACCTCGACGCCGCCATCGACCGGCCCAATTGACGACAGGCCCACCGATAACGCCGAGTCGAGCCGCTCTGACCTCTCCACCTCAAGGCCGATTCTCCACCCACTTGACGTGATCACCGTTAAGCGTCCGGCCTGTCCGCTCGGCGTAGCACCTGCAGCGGCTTCCAGCTGTCCTCGTGTACTGCCCGACACCAATGCGGGCACAACCGCCGCGGCATCCGACCGGCCCGTGTCAATGGCCCGATCCTCCGCCGTGCTACGGACCAGAAAACCCAATGGCACCACGAATGAGACCGCGATCATCAGGGAGATTGCCATGAACACCACCATGAGCTGACGTCTCATGACGGATCTACCAACCTAACTCCCACACCCCGCACGGTGTGTAGGTACCGCGGCTCAGCGGCTGTCTCACCCAATTTGCGTCGAAGCCATGACACGTGGACATCGATCGTCTTGTCCGCCCCACCATATGGCTGCCGCCACACCTCCGCGTAGAGTTCCTGGCGGGAGACCACCTCCCCCGCTCTCGTGGCCAAGTACGCCAGCAGATCGAACTCCTTGCGATTCAACACGAGGGCCTCGCCGTCGATCTCGGCCGTACGGGACCGCAACTCGATGGCGATGCCGCCAACTCGAAGCGTGTTCGATGGACCAACCGCAGCCGAACGCCGCAACATTGCACGGACACGGGCCTCAAGCTCGGCACCAGAGTACGGCTTCACCACATACTCATCGGCGCCGGCATCGAGAAGCCGGACGATTTCGACGTCATCGTCGCGAGCCGTAGCGATGATGACCGGGACCTGCGACACACCTCGAATCATTCGAAGCACGTCGCTTCCGTCTACATCAGGAAGACCCAGATCGAGGACGACGACATCGGGACTGTTGTCAATCACGCTTTGCAGTCCAGCCATCCCGGTGTGCTCCGACCAAACGACATGTCCAGATCCGGCCAATGCACGGGCCGCCAATTCACGAATCTGGTGGTCATCCTCGACGATTACAACTGAGGCCATCATCGGAAACTAGGCGACCGCCAAAGAGATTGGACGCCTTCTTGCACTCCTTAGGGTTCATTTAGGGTGTGGTTGACCTGCACTTCCGGTCCAACGGGTGACACTGGCGTCATGAAGAAGTTGATGCTCTTTGTAATGTGGCTCGCGGCAAGCGCTGCAGGAGTCGGCATGGCTTGGGCCGGCGTTTCAGTCGTCGACGACCAAGTTATCGCTCCCCCACCTGCAGTCAATATGACTTCACCGACCAGCCCAGCGGCTCTGGCGCCCAGCATCGACGAGAGCCAGGCGAGCGAGCCGACCTCCACTACATCCGATCGGGCGACGCAGACCCAACCCCAGCAACAGTCAACCACTGTGCCGACGGGTCCACCAGTGCCTACGACAGGATCGTCCCCCACCAGCGTTGCGCCGCCTCAACCGACCTCGACTGCACCACTACCTCCTGAGGCCACCACCATGACTTTCTCGCTAACCGGTGGAACAACGGCCGTCTCGTTCTCGGCATCAGGCGCTGAGGTGTTGTGGGCCATTCCGAATCCGGGCTTCGCCTTACAGATCAAACCAGAGTCTCCGGGTTTCAAAGTGGAGTTCAGCGCAGACGACCACCGCTCGCGGGTCGATGTCTGGTGGTCAGGGGGACCCCAGCACGAGATCCGCGAGGAGCCTCGTAGCTGACCCGGCTCAGCGCCCTCCTCATCATGAAGCACCAACAACCAGAAGGCCTCGCAATGAACTATCTCGCACACTCGCAACACTCATCGGATGCACTGAATGTTTCCCTCGGCGAACTGTCACCCGTGACCTTGGCCCAGTTGGACGAAGCGCAACTCCACGACCGCGAGGAGAGCAAAGTCATCCTACGAACCGCGGATGTTCCGGAGGCTTTGGACGGTCTGGCCGACGAGTACTTTATTCTCGACCACGAAGGTGAGCGGTTGCAGGGTTACCGCAACGAATACTTCGACAGCAGCGAGCTCCGCAACTACCACGACCACCACAGCCAAAGGGGTCGAAGGTTCAAGCTTCGCTACCGGACCTACGTGAACTCGGACATCACGTACTTCGAGGTCAAGAGGAACATCAACGGTCGGACCGTCAAGAAACGCCGACGCTCCGAGCGCCCCGAGGGCCAGCTTTGGACCCGGGACGCCGTGTTCTTCTTCAAGCAGACGGGTCAGCCACCCTCATGCCTTGTGCCCTCACTAAGGGTCGACTATCAGCGAATTCTTTTGGTCAAACGTGACTTCTCTGAGCGAGTGACCATCGATCTCAACCTTGCCTTCACAAGCACACAAGGCGCTGCTGATACCCCCAGATTGGCGATTTGTGAGTTCAAGCAGCCAAAGCTTGATATGCGTTCGCCAGCCATGATCGCCATGAACCGTCGGCCGCAGAACTTCTCGAAGTACTGCATGGGCCTCGCATCGTGCGACCCAACTCTGCGCCGGAATCGCTTCAAGAAAGTCTTCCGCAATCTTGAGGCACTGGACGCGTCACCGACCGTCCGGGAATTGGTGGCGGCATGAGCGCTCTTCTCGCAATAGACATCGTTGACGGCACTCGCCTTCCGGAGTTCCTGCTTGGTCTTGGGTTCAACGCCATCGCCATCTCCGCGCTCGCACTGCTGACACACCGCCGCGGTCGATTCCGCGCGATCTCGGTCTTTGCTCTCGTCGTCGTGAACATAGTGGTGTTCTTCGTGACCTACCTCATGGCTACCGCTGCAGTGAGCACCAACGTCGGGTTCGGGTTGTTCGCTCTGTTCGGGATCCTGCGGTTTCGCACAGGAACCTTGCCCGTCCTAGACATGACATATCTATTCGCCGGGATTGCACTGGCGTCGTTCAACGCACTTGCGCTGACCACGTTGACGCTGGTCGAGGCCCTCGTCGCCAATCTCGTGATCATCGGCGTCTTGGAGCTTCTCGGCGGCGTCTGGCTATCCCGCCAAGCCAACGTGCACTCCATCACCTATGAGCGAATCGAGCTCGTCCATCCCAGTCGGCGGCGCGAACTCCTCGCCGATCTCGAGGATCGAACCGGCCTCGCGATTCTCGGGGTGACGGTGCACGAGCTCAACTTCTTGAACGACACTGCGAAGATTTCCGTCCAAGTTGCCCCTGCTGCGGCTGATGCAACGTTGGTCCATGCAAGCAGCGAAGAATACGAGCGATGAACCAGACCGTGGCTCGAAGAGTCCGACCGACCTGCGCTTGGGCAGCGGTCGCCGCTACGACGAGGTGTCGATTTCGGCGTCGTGGATGACCACCGAGGGAATGTCAACCCGGCGTGCCACGCCAGCGGGCACTTTGGACCGGTGCCAGTGGGATTGGTTGGGTGGGAGTGTGGACAGAATGATCCCGGCCACGGATTCGCGCGCCAGAGCGGTCTCGATGGCAGCCAACGGGTCGGCGCCGCCGATCTCACCAGTGGCATGTACCCCCAACTCTTCGATGAGACCGAGTTGCCGTTCAAGCCGTTCGCGTGCCGCCGTCAAATCGCCGCCGACAGCGAGCGGCACCACGACGTGAAAGCGGATTTGCTTGGAGCGTGTGACTCGTCGCGCCAGCTCGGACATCAGAGCCGTGCCACACAACGACTGGTTACCGACAACGAGGTAGCGAACACCGAGCCGATCCTGTCGCTGCAGCACCGGCGCCAACCAACCCTCGTCAAGCCGTTCGAGGGCCAGCTCGTCGCTGCGAGACCGGACAATGTCGGCACGCGTGCACATCCCGACCAGCAGCGCGTTCTCGACCACCGGAAGATGAGTGACACCCTCCTCGGTCATTCGCTGCATCGCGTCGAGCAAGCTGGCCTCGGGCTCGATGCTCACGACATCGGACGAAGCGACCTCGGCCACGGGCGCCTCACGAGGAAGGTCCTGGTTCAAAAGGTCGCTCCGGGTGACGATTCCGATGCAGTGACCTTCTAGATCGACGATGGGGAACGCGCCGCGGTCGCCGCGGGTGATGCGATCAGCGACCTCACCGACGGTGTCCTCGGGGCCGACGGTGTCGACCACGCGATTCATCACGTCGATGACGGCTGTCGTGCGCAACGTGTCAGCCACGAGCTCACCGCCCACCCGAATGCCACGACGCGAAAGCTTCTCGGTATAAATACTCTCGCTCGACAGCGCGCTGAACACCAGCGCCGCCAAGACGCTCGCCAGCATCAGAGGGAGCATCACCTCGAAGTCGCGCGTGAGTTCGAAGACGAAGACAATGGCCGTGAGAGG